>JBBIVG010000433.1:0-2009 GCA_037439865.1 Nevskiaceae bacterium | reverse complement strand
GGGTCGTCGGCACCTGGACGACGGGCACCCCGCGCAGGACGAGCGCGGCCGCGATCGTCTGCGGATCGTCGTCCGCGGACACGATGGCGACCGGCAGCCCCGGCCGCGTGCCCCGCACATGCGCCAGGGCGTTGAAGCCCTGCGCCCCCGGCATGTTGAGGTCCAGAAGCAACAAGTCCGCGTCCGGTTCTGCCTCGACGGCGGCAAGCAGGGCGGCGACGGAATCGGCTTCGACGAAGCCGGTGCCCGGCTCGAGTCGTCCAACCGCAGCCTTCAGCGCCTCACGAAACAAAGGGTGGTCATCGGCGACGATGATCTGTCGGGTCATGGATCGGAGGTTACACCGGCCGATCCAGACCGGACGTCGCCTTCGACCAAAGGCGAATTCCCCCCGCCACGCAACAGTCGCAGCATCGGCGCAACATCCACAGCCCGGGGTCCCGCCATGCTCGCGCACAACTCCAGCAGCGCCCTCCTTCGCCGCTTCGTCTCCGCAACGCTCGCCGTCACCGCGCTCGGCGTCTCGGCCAACGTGCTGGCCCAGACGGCGTCCACCGCGCAAACGGCAAAGGAAGCCGCCCTCGAAGCTCGCGTGGCAGAACTCGAGAAGCAGGTGCAGGCGCTGCTCGCGGCGCAGAAGGCGCCCGCGGCTGCACCGGCGCCCGCAGCTCCGGCACCAGCTGCCGGCGCGGGACCGGCCCCGGTCATCGCGACAGCCGGGAAGGGCCCTCCGCCGATCCAGCAGACGTCCGTCGTTCCTAACGCGGTCGCTGGAACGACGTTCTACTTCACGGGCTACGCGAAAGCCGATGCCCTGTGGACGAACACGCCGAGCGGCACCATCGCGGAGAACGCGACCGGCCGCGACTACTACGTACCGGGGCAGACGCCCGTCACGGGCGACTCGATCGGCACGTTCTTCAACTTCCAGGTCAAGCAGACGCGCCTGATCGCGGGAACCGAGACGCCCTTCGGCGAGGGCGACAAGTTGAAGACCCACGTCGAGGTGGACTTCTTCCAGAGCAACCTGAACGGCACGCTCGGCAATCAGAACGTCTCGAACACCTACGCACCCGAGCTGCGCCAGGCATTCATCCAGACCAATCACTGGCTCGTCGGCCAGGCTTGGTCGTCGTTCATGAACTGGCAGGTCCTGCCCGAGACGGCGGACTTCATCGGCGGTACCGACGGCACGATCTTCATCCGCCAGCCGCAGGTCCGCTACACGTACGGCGGATTCTCCGTCGCCGCGGAGAACCCCCAGACGACAATCACGCCCTACAAGGGTGGCGCGTCGATTTCGAGCGACTCGAGCCAGTGGCCGGACTTCATCGCCCGCTACACCTTGTCCGGCAAGTGGGGCACCGCGACGCTGGCCGGCCTCGTGCGCGACCTGCGCTACAAGACCGCGGGTGCCAACGCCTACGACACCTCCACCTGGACCGCGGCTGCGGCCCTCTCGGGCAAGATCAACGTGTTCGCCAAGGACGACATCCGCTGGACGTTCGAGGGCGGCAACCTCGGCCGTTACGTCGCGCTCAACTTCACGAACGACGCCGTGATCGACGACAACCGGCACCTGCAGTCCATCGACGGCTTCGCCGGCTACGTCGCCTACCGTCACGTCTGGAACGACAAGATCCGCAGCAGCCTCTTCTACGCGTTCGAGACGTACAACAACGATGAGAAGTGGACCGGCACCGCCGTCAACAAGAAGAGCGAGAGCTGGACCATCAACACGTTCTACTCGCCGATCCCGAAGCTCGACATCGGTGCCGAGTACCGCTGGGCCAAGCGCGAGATCGAGAGCGGAGACGACGGTACCTTGACCCGCCTGCAGCTGACGTCGAAGTACTCGTTCTGACCACGGGCCCGTGGCGCCCTAGCCTCCTGAGGCTGGGCGCCAATGGGCGCGGGTCACCCGCCATGCGCCGTCCTCGAGCTGCAGCTCGAGTTCGACGTCGTACACGTCGGCGGCGACGTCGAACGCCGTCGCACCCCCGCTCTCC
>JBBIVG010000432.1:0-2015 GCA_037439865.1 Nevskiaceae bacterium | reverse complement strand
CGTTGAGCGTCAGCACGACCACGACGATCGCGATCCTGACGGCGGCGGCCCTCGGGCTGGCGGTCCCGAACGCGGACGCGGGGGCGCTTGCTACGGCGGCTGCGACGCTGGCCGTCATGGTCGGGGCGATCCTGGTGCTGGCGAGCGTCCTGCGTCTCGGCTTCGTGGCGAATTTCATCTCGGAGCCCGTGCTGGTGGGCTTCAAGTCCGCCATCGGCGTCGTAATCGTGGTCGACCAGGTGCCGAAGCTGCTCGGCATCCACGTCGACAAAACGGGCTTCTTCCGTGACGTCGTGGCCATCCTTCGGCACGTCCCGGATTCGTCCGTGACCACCGTGGCTGTGTCGGTCGGCATATTCGTTCTCATCGCGGCGCTGCACCGTTGGCTGCCGAAGCTTCCCGCGCCACTCGTCGCGGTCGGCGCGGCGATCGCTGTGTCGGCGATGTTCAGCCTGCAGAACGCTGGTGTGGCCATCGTAGGCGACGTACCGCGAGGATTGCCGAGCCTCGTGCTGCCGACGCTGGACCTCGTGCGCCAGATGTGGCCGGCGGCGGTCGGAATCGCGCTCATGAGCTTTACCGAGTCGATTGCCGCGGGTCGCGCGTTCGCTGCGCCCGACGAGCCGCGACCCTCGCCGGATCGTGAATTGCTCGCGCTGGGCCTCGCCAACGCCGGTGGCGGCCTGTTTGGAGCCATGCCGGCGGGTGGTGGCACGAGCCAGACGGCGGTGAATCGGCAAGCGGGGGCGAAGACGCAGCTGGCCGAGCTCGTGACAGCGGCGGGTGCGCTGGCGACGCTGCTGTTGCTGGCCCCGCTGATCGGATTGATGCCGAAGGCCGCGCTGGCCGCGGTGGTGATCTATTACTCGCTCGATCTCATGCAGCCAGGCGAGTTCCTCGAAATCCGGGAAGTCCGGACCGCCGAGTTCCGATGGGCGCTGGCTGCATTCGCGGGCGTCGTCCTGCTGGGGACGCTGCAGGGCATCGTCGTTGCGGTGGTCCTGTCGCTGCTGTCGCTCGCGCGCCAGGCGTACAACCCGCCGGTGTACGTCCTCGGCCACAAGACGGGGACGAGCGTGTTCCGTCCCGTGTCGAAAGCGCACCCGGACGACGAGACCTGGCCCGGCCTCCTGATCCTGCGGATCGAGGGGCGCCTGTTCTTCGCGAACGCGGAGCGCATCGGCGATGTCGTCTGGCCGCTCGTCGAAAAGGCGAAGCCGAAGATCATCGTGATCGACTGCCGCTCGCTGATCGATCTCGAGTACACCGCGCTCAAGATGCTGGCCGAGGCCGAGCAGCGCCTGCGCCGCGAAGGCATCGAGTTGTGGCTGGCGGCGATGACTCCGGGCGTGTTCGCCGTCGTCGAAAGATCGAAACTCGCCACCGCCCTGGGTCGCGAGCGAATGTTCCTCAGCCTGACCCAGGCGGTCGAGAAGTTCCAATCCGGGAGAATCTGATGAGCAAGAAGTCCAAGGCGGCGCAGAAGCAGGGGAAGAAGCGGGCAAAGAAGCCGGACAGGCAGCAGGAGATAGCGGGCGGCAAGGAAGGGTTGACGAGGAAGGAATACGACAAGCAACTCGCGAAGCTGCACGTCGAGCTCGTCAAGCTCCAGGAGTGGGTCAAGCACAAGGGGCTCAAGGTCTGCATCGTCTTCGAGGGACGCGATGGCGCCGGGAAGGGCGGCACCATCAAGGCAATCACGGAACGCGTCAGTCCGCGGGTCTATCGCGTGATCGCGCTGCCGGCGCCGACCGAGCGCGAGAAGAGCCAGATGTACGTGCAGCGTTATCTGCCACACCTGCCGGCGGCCGGCGAAATCGTGATCTTCGACCGCAGCTGGTACAACCGGGCGGGCGTCGAGCGCGTGATGGGTTTCTGTACCCAGGAGCAGGTCGAGAAGTTCCTCAGTGCCGTCCCGCTGGTCGAGAAGGCCATCGTCGACTCGGGCGTGATCCTGCTGAAGTACTGGCTGGAAGTGAGTCCAGAGGAGCAGACCCGGCGGCTCACCGACCGCA
>JBBIVG010000431.1:0-2017 GCA_037439865.1 Nevskiaceae bacterium | reverse complement strand
CCTGATGACCGGCCAGCAGGACTACCTGCTGCGTGTCGTCGTGTCCGACCCCGCCGACTTCGAGCGGCTCCACAGCCAGCACCTGACGCGCCTGCCAGGCGTGGCGCGCGTGCAGTCGAGTTTCGCCCTTCGCACCGTGCGCAAGAGTGCGGAATTGCCGGTGCACCCATGATCCTGCGGCCCACGTCGCGTGCTGTGCCGTCCGTGCGGTTGAGACGAACGGTGCGACGAAACTCGCATCGTCGGCGGCAGTCGTACCTACTATCGTGAGTCATATGCCTGGTCGTGCAGCTGGCTTCGGGCCGTCGCGGCTCGCAACGCGGGCGCGCGCGATCGTGGTATCGATGCTGGGCGGCCTCGCTGGCGGCGAAGCGTGGGGTCAGGCGCTCGAGACGGCACCGCCGTCCGCGCCCGCACCGGAGCAGGCGACCGAGGCTGAGCCCCTCTACGCGGCGCCGACGCGCGTCGACCGCACGGGTCGCGTCCTCGCGGCGGTCGAGGTGAACGGCCGCGGGCCGTTCCGCTTCATCCTGGACACGGGCGCCAACCGCTCCGCCCTTGCGCCGAAAACCGCAGAAGCGCTGGGCCTCACCAGTCAGGACGTGGTCGCCGTCGAACTCCACGGAGTCACGGGCTCGGCGATGCTGCCCGCGGTGGAAGTCGAGAGCCTCCGTGCCGGCAGCGTCGAGATCGGTCGCAGCAAGCTGCCCGTGCTGCCTGCCGAAGTGTTTGCAGGGGCCGACGGCATCCTGGGCGTCGAGGGCCTCCGTGACGCGCGCATCGAAGTGGATTTCGTGAACGACCGGGTCACTATTTCCCGCTCGAACGGCAAGCGCGCGCCTTCGGGCTACCTGATCGTCCCGGCGCAGGTGAAACGTGGCGGCCTGCTGATCGCGAACGCGCGGGTCGGCGGCGTGCCGGTGCAGGCGATCATCGACACGGGGGCGGAGCGATCACTCGGCAACGCTGCGCTGCGTGATGCCCTGATGCATCGCGTCGATCGCGAGGACGTGACCAATACCACCGTCATCGGCGCGACCCCCGACATCGGCAGCGGGGTGTCGTTCCGTGCGCCTTCCATCGAGCTCGGCGAGGCCCGGCTCGTCAACCTGGCGGTGACCTTCGGCGAGCTGCATGTGTTCGAGGTGTGGGGCCTCACCGAGCGGCCGGCGCTGCTCATCGGCATGGACCTCATCGGCACGTTGCGGCAATTCGCCGTGGACTACCGGCGCAAGGAAGTGCAGCTGTCGAGCTTCCAGGCGCAGCTGCCCGTCCTCCGTCGCTGCGGCCCGAACGAGTGCCAGTCGCGCATTCCCGCCGAGCCAGGCAAATGACTCAAGCCGCCGGCGCTTCCAGCAGGCCCTGCCGGGCGAGTGCGCCCTTGAGCGGCCCGAGGTATCTCTCGTAGCGTCGCCAGGCGCCGACGCCCTCGGTGTTCAGGGGCCGCCGCACCTGCAGGTTGCTCGCGGTGAGCACGACCCCGCGCTTCTGGTGGAACGAACGCCAGTCCGACGGACGCTCGAGGCCGGCAAACTCGAAGATGCGGGACGTCTCGGCGTCGGCATCAGACACGAGCCGTTCGAACTCGACCGTGAGGATGCGTCCGGGCAGGACCTGCTTCCAGTAGGCGGTCGTCTCCTCGTAGACCTTCAGGAATGCTGCGATCGAGTCGAAGTGATAACTCCAAGCGAGTCCCTCGTGGAAGCGCCGGCGGAAACACGACCAGGCGACGTCCATCGGGTCCCGTCGCACGTGAATGATGCGTGCATTCGGCAATGCGAGCGCCAGAGCACCGACGTAGAGGTAGTTGATGAGGCCCTTGTCGACGACGGCATCGGCTTGGCCGAAGCGCCGCCTGAGCCGGCTCACGTAGGTGTCCGCGACGCGGCCCCACGCGGCGTGTTCTCCCCCCGAGGCGCGCACGAAGTTCTCGACGCGCTCCGGCGAGGGCGGAGTGAAGCCCAGGCACGCGAGGCGCAGCAGCTTGAGCTCGCCGCCTGAAACGGCGCCCGGTGCC
>JBBIVG010000430.1:0-2063 GCA_037439865.1 Nevskiaceae bacterium | reverse complement strand
GTGTAACCACCGTGATCTTTGGCAAGCACATTGACAAGCACGACGATGACAAGGTGAAGGGTATTCACACCTTGCCTGTGATCATCCGCGATCGTCGTCATGGCGATCTTCGGAAACCGGTCGGCGTAGCGCGCCGCCACTTCCGGGTCCCTCGGCCGGTAGTGGTGCCGGGCGATGATGTCCTGCCCTTCCTTCGAATACAGGTATTCGAGATAGGCGCGCGCCACAGCCTCGGTGCCGCGTCGCTGGACGACCTTGTCGACGACGGCCACCGGCGGTTCGGCGAGGATGCTGATCGACGGCGCCACGATCTCGAACTGGTCGGCGCCGAGCTTGTCGATTGCGAGGAACGCCTCGTTCTCCCATGAGATGCAAACGTCGCCGATGCCGCGCTGGACGAAGGTCGTGAGCGAGGCACGCGCGCCTGTGTCGAGCACCGGCACATTGCCATAGAGCTTGTGCAGGAACTTCTCCGCGGAAGCCGGACTGCCTCCGGGCTGGCGCAGCGCCCAGCTCCAGGCGGCGAGATAGTTCCAGCGCGCGCCTCCCGAGGTCTTCGGGTTCGGCGTGATGACGCTCACGTCGGGTCGTGCCAGGTCGCCCCAGTCGCGGATGCGCTTCGGGTTGCCCTTGCGAACGAGGAACACGATCGTCGACGTGTACGGCGTGCTGTTGTAGGGCAGCCGCTTCTGCCAGTCGGCTGGCAGCAGCTTGCCCTTTTCCGCGATCTTGTCGATGTCGAAAGCGAGCGCCAGCGTGACGACGTCCGCCGGCAGGCCGTCGATCACCGTGCGCGCCTGCTTGCCGGAGCCGCCGTGCGACTGGCGGACCTCCACGTTGCCGCCGGTCTTCTGCTTCCAGTATTCCGCGAACGCCCGGTTGTAGTCGCCGTAGAGCTCGCGCGTGGGGTCGTAGGAGACGTTGAGCAGCGTCGTCTTTGCGGCGAGCGCCGTGCCCGAGAGCAGCAGCGACGCGAGGGCGCCGATGACCGCGGGTCTGATGAGGGCGTGGACGTTCATCTGGTGCGCATGGTAGCGCGGCGTCGCCCCGGGCGGCTCGACCTACGAGCCGCTGGCTCGGCGGGCTCCCGGGACCTCGTCCGCAAACTCGTCTTCGTCAGCCTCGTGGCCGAGGAACCCGCCGCTCTGGTGTTCCCACAGTCGCGCGTAGAGTCCGCCGCAGGCGAGCAGCGACTTGTGGTCGCCCTCCTCGACGATGCGGCCCCGGTCCATGACGATAAGCCGGTCCATCGCCGCGATGGTCGACAGGCGATGCGCAATCGCGACCACTGTCTTGCCTTCCATCAACCGGTACAGGCTCTGCTGGATCGCGGCCTCGACCTCGCTGTCGAGCGCGCTCGTCGCCTCGTCGAGCAGCAGGATCCGTGCGTCCTTGAGCATCACGCGCGCGATGGCGATGCGCTGCCGCTGGCCGCCCGAGAGCTTCACGCCGCGCTCGCCCACGTGCGCGTCGTAGCCGCGGCGACCCTTCGCGTCGGAAAGCGCCTCGATGAACTCGTGGGCTTCGGCGCGCTTCGCGGCGGCGACCATCTCCGCGTCGGTGGCGTCCGGGCGGCCGTAGATGATGTTGTCGCGCACGGACCGGTGCAGCAGCGAGGTGTCCTGCGTGACCATGCCGATCGCCGCGCGCAAGCTGTTCTGCTGCACGTCCGCGATGTCCTGGCCGTCGATGAGGATGCGGCCGCCCTCGACGTCGTAGAACCGCAGCAGCAGGTTGACGATCGTGCTCTTGCCGGCGCCCGAGCGGCCGACCAGGCCGATCTTCTCGCCTGGGCGGATGTCGAGCGAGAAGTCCTCGATTACGCGCCGCTTGCCGCCGTAATGGAACTGCACGTGCTCGAGGCGGATCTCACCGCGACTCACCTTCAACGGTACCGCATCCGGCTTGTCCACGACCGCATGACGGCGCGCGAGCGTGCGGATGCCGTCCTGCACGGTGCCGATGTTCTCGAACAGGCTCGCCAGCTCCCACATGATCCAGTGCGAGATGCCGTTCAGCCGCAGCGCCATGGCGGCCGCCGCCGCGACCGCCCCGACGCCCAC
>JBBIVG010000429.1:0-2064 GCA_037439865.1 Nevskiaceae bacterium | reverse complement strand
CCGGGGCCCTTGCCGTACCAGATCGAGAAGACGCCGTCGTATTTCGCGCCGGGCAGCAGCACGGCCTGCTGCGTGCCCCACACGGCCGTGGCTGCGAGGTCCTCGTTGACGCCGGGCCTGAAGACAACGTGGGATTCTTCGAGCAGCTTGCTGTTGCCCCACAGCTCCATGTCGAAGCCGCCGAGGGGCGAGCCGCGATAGCCGCTGACGAAGCCGGCGGTGTTGAGGCCCGCGGCGACGTCGAGCTGCCGTTGCAGGAGCAGCAGTCGCACGAGTGCCTGGTTGCCGCTCAGCAAGAGCCGGCCCGAACCGCGGGTGTACTTGTCGTCGAGGGTGACGTCGGCCAGCCGGGCGCGGACGGGTTCGGTCATCGGAGGCACTCTCGAGCCGGGGATTCCCGGAGATTACTCGGAGTGCCGGGAAAAGGGGACAGCGAAAAGGGGACTGTCCCCTGTTCCGCGAACGGAACAGGGGACAGTCCCCTTTCCCTTTTTCTTTTCTTACTTCAGGAACTCTTCGACCGGCGTGTACTTGTAGCCGAGGTCGTGGGCAACGGCCGCGTTCGTCACGTGGCCCTCGTGCACGTTCAGCCCGTCCGCCAGGTGGCGATCCTGCTGCAACGCCCTCTTCCAGCCGAGATCCGCGAGCTTGCGGGCGAAGGGCAGGGTGGCGTTGTTGAGCGCGAACGTGGACGTGCGCGGCACGGCGCCCGGCATGTTCGCGACGCAGTAATGCACGACGTCGTCGACGATGAACACCGGGTCGGCGTGCGTCGTCGCCTTGCTCGTCTCGAAGCAGCCGCCCTGGTCGATCGAGATGTCGACCAGCACCGAACCCGCCTTCATGCGCCGGACCATGTCGCGTGTTACGAGCTTCGGTGCGGCCGCGCCGGCGATCAGCACCGCGCCGATCACGAGGTCCGCGTCCATCACGAGCGTGTCGATGTGCTCCTGCGTCGAGTATTCCGTGCGCAGCGACGGCCCGAAGATCGCCGACAGCTCGCGCAGGCGCTTGACGGAGCGATCGACGATCGTGACGTCGGCTCGCAGGCCCACGGCCATCTCGGCCGCATGGGTGCCCGACACGCCGCCGCCGAGGATGACGACCTTCGCGGGCGCCACGCCCGGCACCCCACCGAGCAGGATGCCGCGGCCGCCGTTCGCCTTCTGCAGGTAGTAGGCGCCGACCTGCACGGACATGCGGCCCGCGACTTCGCTCATCGGCGTGAGCAGCGGCAGCGAGCCGTCGAGCCCGGTCACGGTCTCGTACGCGATGCAGGTCGCGCCGGATTTCACGAGCGCCTCCGCCTGCTTCGGGTCGGGTGCGAGGTGCAGGTACGTGAACAGCACCTGGCCCTTGCGCAGCTGCGCGCACTCCTTCGGCTGGGGCTCCTTCACCTTCACGATCATCTCGCTCGACGCGAAGATCTCCTCCGCCGTCGCCGCGATCTTCGCTCCGACGCGCTGATAGTCCGCGTCTGAGAAGCCGATCCCGCCCGCGGCGCCCGTCTGCACGACGACTTCGTGGCCGCTCTCGACGAGTTCGCGGACAGCCGCAGGCACGAGCCCGACGCGGTATTCGTGGACCTTGATTTCCTTGGGTACGCCGATGCGCATGACTGCTCCCCCTTGAGGCGCAGGATGTTGTTGATCCGGCCGAGAATACCCGCTCGCCCCGGCAGAAGGCTGCAAAAAGCCCGGTCGGAAGCCCGACCCGTGCAATAATCTGCGTCTAAAGCCGCCGTCGGCGCAGGAAGATTCGAATGAAACTCGACCGGACCGACCAGGCGATCCTCGCCGAACTGCAGCGCGACGGCCGGATCAGCAATCGCGACCTCGCGGACAAGGTGCACCTGAGCGAGTCCGCGTGCCTGCGACGCGTGCGCGCGCTCGAGCAGGCCGGCGTCATCGACCGCTACACGGCGCTCGTGAGCCAGGCCAGGGTCGGCCTGCCGGGCAACGTGTTCGTCAGCATCACGCTCAACCGGCAGGAGCAGCACGATCTCGCGGCGTTCGAAGAGGCGGTGAAGCGGGTGCCGGAAGTCATGGAGTGCTACCTGATGAC
>JBBIVG010000428.1:0-2064 GCA_037439865.1 Nevskiaceae bacterium | reverse complement strand
TCCCAGCCGAAGAACAGCTGCATCAGGTTGTTCGACATCACGAGCATCAGCATCGAGAACGTGAACAGCGAGATGTAGCTGAAGAACCGCGTGTAGCCGGGATCCTCGTGCATGTAGCCGATGGTGTAGACGTGCACCATCAGCGACACGAAGGTGACCACCACCATCATGAGCGCGCTCAGGCGGTCGACGAGGAAGCCGACCTCCATGCGAATGCCGTCGCTCACCAGCCAGGTGTACACCGGCCCGTCGAAGGTGGCGCCGCCGTGCAGCAGGCCCCACAGGACCTTCGCCGAGAGCAGGAACGAGATCGCGACGCCGAGAATCGTGACTGTATGGGCCCCTGCCCGCCCGATCCAGCGGCCGAAGAGGCCCGCGAGGACGGCGGCGATGAGCGGCGCGAGCACGATGGCGAGGAGCGTCTGTTGCACGGCTCAGCCCCTCATCGTGTCCAGGTCTTCGACGTTGATGCTGCGCCGGTCGCGGAACAGCACCACCAGGATCGCCAGCCCGATCGCCGACTCGGCGGCCGCCACCGTCAGGATGAAGAACACGAATACCTGCCCGGCGAGGTCGCCGAGGTAGTGCGAGAACGCGATGAAGTTGAAGTTCACGGCGAGCAGCATCAGCTCGATGCACATCAGCAGCAGCAGGACGTTCTTCCGGTTGATGAAGATGCCGGCGACCGCGAGGCTGAACAGGATTCCCGACAGCAGGAGCACGTGGTACAGCGGGATCATTGCCGGCCCTCCGCGTCCATCTTCACGATCCGGATGCGGTCTTTCGCGCGGACGGCCACCTGCTTCGACACGTCCTGCACCTTCTGGCCGGGGCGCCGCCGCATGGTGAGCGTGATGGCCGCCACGATGGCGACCAGGAGGATCACGGCCGCGACCTCGAATGGATACAGGTACTGGGTGTAGAGCAGGCGCCCGAGCTCCGCCGTGTTCGAGTAACCGGCGGGCTTCGGCACGGGCGCTGCCAGCTCCGGCAATCCCAGCCTCCGCACGTACACGACGATGCCGATCTGCGCCACGACGACGAGCGCGATCAACGCGCCGAGCGGCGCGTAGCGGGTGAATCCCTGGCGCAGCTTATCGACGTCGATGTCCATCATCATGACGACGAAGAGCCACAGCACCATCACCGCGCCCACGTACACCACGACGAGGGTGATGGCGAGGAACTCGGCCTCGAGCAGCAGCCAGATCACCGCGCTGTTCAGGAATGCGCACACGAGGAACAGCGCGCAGTGCACCGGGTTGCGTGCGGTGATGACGCCGACCGCGGAGGCCACCAGGATGGCGCCGAAGACGTAGAAGAGGACGTTGACGATCATGGCGTGGCGCTCAGCGGTAACGGGCGTCGGCCGCCTTGTCCGCGGCGATCATGGCTTCGAACCGCTCGCCTACCGCGAGCAGCTTGTCCTTGGTCATGATGTTCTCGCCGCGATGTTCCATGTGGTACTCGTGCAGGCGCGTCTCGACGATCGCGTCCACCGGGCAAGCCTCCTCGCAGAAGCCGCAGTAGATGCACTTGAAGAGGTCGATGTCGTAGCGCGTCGTGCGGCGCGTGCCGTCGGCGCTCACGTCGGACTCGATCGTGATGGCGAGCGCCGGGCACACCGCCTCGCAGAGCTTGCAGGCGATGCAGCGCTCCTGCCCGTTCGGGTAGCGACGCAACGCGTGCAGGCCGCGGAACCGCGGCGACATCGGCGTCTTCTCCTCCGGGTACTGGATCGTGACCTTCGGCGCGAAGAACGCCTTCAGCGTGACCGATAGGCCGATCAGCAGTTCGTAGAGGAAGAATGTCTTGACGAAGCTGCGCATGCCTACCTCAGGCGGCCCACGGCCCGACCTTGTACAGCCACATCGCGGCCTCGACGCACAGCCAGACGAGGGTCACCGGGATGAACACCTTCCACCCGAGGCGCATGATCTGGTCGTAGCGGTAGCGCGGGAACGTGGCGCGGAACCACAGGAACAGGAACAGCACGAAGGACATCTTCGCCGCGATCCAGAAAAAGCCGTCCGGCAGGAAAGGCAAGGGCGACAGCCAGCCGCC
>JBBIVG010000427.1:0-2065 GCA_037439865.1 Nevskiaceae bacterium | reverse complement strand
CCATGCCGGCGATCAGCGGGCCGTAGATGATATAGCTGTGGCCCACGACCCAGCCGATGTCGCTCGTGGCGAAGTAGGTCTCGCCCTTCCTGCCGCAGTAGATGAGATCCATCGAGGCTGCGAGCGCCACGGCGTAGCCGCCCGTGTCGCGCTGCACGCCCTTCGGACGGCCGGTCGTTCCGCTCGTATAGAGGATGTAGCTCGGCTCGGAGCTCTCGAGCCACTCGCACGGCAGCTCGTCGTTCATGTGCTCGGCGCGCAACCGGGCGTAATCCACGTCGCGATCCGCGACGCGCGACATCGGCGCGAGCCCGCGGTCCACGAGCAGGACCCTTGAAGGCGGGAACTTCGCCAGGCCGATCGCCTCGTCGAGCAGGTGCTTGTAGGGCACCGCCTTGCCGGCGCGGGAGCCGGCGTCTGCACTCACAATCACCTTGGGCCGCGCGTCGTCGATGCGGGTCGCCAGGCTCACCGAGGCGAATCCGCCGAAGACGACCGAGTGGATGGCGCCGATGCGCGCGCAGGCGAGCATCGCGAACGCCGCCTCGGGAATCATCGGCATGTAGACCAGGACGCGGTCGCCCTTGCCCACACCGAGCGACCGCAGGATCCCGGCCATCCGGTTCACTTCCCGGTAAAGCTGGGAAAAGGTGTAAGTCTTCTCCTCGCCCGTCTCGCTCGAGACGTAGATGAGTGCCGGCGACCCGCCGAGGTCCGCGAGGTGACGATCCACCGCGTTGTGGCACAGGTTGGTGCGCCCGCCCACGAACCACTTCGCGAAGGGAGGCCGCGAGTAGTCGAGGACTTCGGCAAACGGCGTGTGCCAGTCGATCAGCGCCGCCTGCTCTCGCCAGAAGCCCTGCGGGTCACGGATCGACCGCGCGTGGTAGGCCTTGTAATCCTGCATCGGGCACACCCCAACAAAGTCCCGGGACGGCCCCTTGTAATGGATCGCCCGCACCCGGGCAATTAGCCTTTTTGGGGACTCGGCCGCTCAGAGGGTGTCGGTCGTCACCTGGTTCCCGCCCGCCTGCTTCGAGCGCGTCAGTGCCCGTTGGGCGGCCTCGAGCAGCGCGTCGCAGCCCCGGTCGCGAGTCGGAGTCGCGGTCACGACCCCGGCGCTCATCGTCAGGAACCGGCCGGAGTGCGAGCGCGGATGATGGATGGCGAGCGCACGGATGCGGCTCAGGATGACTTCGGCGTACTCGCACGCGCGCGCGGCGTCCATCGCCACGCCCAGCGCAACGAACTCGTCGTCGCCGAAGCGGGCCACGACGTCGCTGGTGCGGCGCATCGCCGAGCCGATCGTCCGGCCGAGCTGGCGCAGCATGTTCTCCGTCGCCACGCGCCCGAAGACCTCGAGGTAGTCGCGGTACGCATCCACGTCGAAGCGCATCAAGGTGAGCGTGCGACCGTCGCGCTGGCCGATGGACCAGTCGCGGCGCAGGACCTCGTGCAGGTGCTCCGGAGTGCTCAGGCCGCTCGAGCGATCCACCACCGCCGCTGGGGCACCATTGCCACCGCGCGGCAGTGGGCGGAAATACAGCGCCAGGCGTCCGTCCTGCAGCATGACGGCCCAGCGCTCGCACTCGACGTGCGTGCCATCGATGCGCTTCAGGCGCACGCGCAGGCCGACGCCCGCGCTCGTGACGTTGGGATCCGCCGGCGCTTCGATCTCGATCTCTGCAAGCGGCCGACCGAACAGCGTCTCCTCCGGCCGCCGCAGCAACCCGGCCAGCGTGGCATTGACGTAGAGCAGCCGCGGGGCACCGCCTGCGTCGTCGACGACCGCGACTCCATCGAGTGCGTGCTGGAGGACTTCGGCGAGCAGCTGCGGGTCGGACGCGGTCATGGCGTGAGTCTAGCGGGTCCTCAGGCGTCGAGCTGCAGGCGCGGGGCGTCGCGGCAGTGGTCCACCGCGCCGCGGCACTCCTGCCATCGAGCCGTCGCCGCGAGCTCGCGGCGATCCGGCATCGGGCGACCGTGCAGGCGGACGAGCCGGACCTGGCTCAGCGGGTCGGCCTCCCCGGCCAGCTCGTCGAGCGTCGCGAGCACGGCGTCCCGG
>JBBIVG010000426.1:406-2069 GCA_037439865.1 Nevskiaceae bacterium | reverse complement strand
AGCGCTGCAGCACGCCGCCCGCCTCGTAGATCGACACTTCCTCGGCGGTGTCGAGTCGGCAGGTCACCGGCACCTCGACGCGCTCGCCGTTGCGGCGGTGGATCACCAGCGTGAGGTCGGCGCGCGGCTTGCGCGCACCGGCTACGTCGAAGGTCTCGGTGCCATCGATCGCCAGGGTCTTGCGATTGACGCCCGGCTTGAACTCGAGCGGCAGCACGCCCATGCCGATCAGGTTCGTGCGGTGGATGCGCTCGAAGCCCTCGGCCACGATGGCCTCCACCCCGGCGAGACGCACGCCTTTCGCCGCCCAGTCGCGTGACGAGCCCTGCCCGTAATCCGCGCCGGCGACGATGATCAGCGGCTGCTTTCGGCTCATGTAGGTCTCGATCGCTTCCCACATGCGCATCACGGTGCCGTCCGGCTCGACGCGCGCCAGCGAGCCTTTCTTCACCTTGCCGTCGACGACCGCCATCTCGTTCACGAGGGTCGGATTGGCGAACGTCGCGCGCTGAGCCGTGAGGTGATCGCCGCGGTGGGTCGCGTAGGAATTGAAGTCCTCTTCCGGCAGGCCCATCTTCGCGAGGTACTCGCCCGCCGCGCTGTCGAGCAGGATCGCGTTCGACGGCGAGAGGTGGTCGGTCGTGATGTTGTCACCCAGAACCGCGAGCGGCCGCAGCCCCTTGAGCGTACGTTCCCCCGCGAGCGCCCCCTCCCAGTACGGCGGACGACGGATGTAGGTGCTCTGCGGCCGCCAGTCATAGAGCGGGCTCACCTTCGTGCCGGAATCCACGCGCGCAGCGAACATCGGCTCGTAGACCTTGCGGAACATGTCGGGCTTGACGCTCTTCGCGACGATCGCGTCGATCTCCTCGTCCGACGGCCAGAGGTCCTTCAGCGTCACCGGCTTGCCGCTCGCATCCGTGCCGAGCGCGTCGCGCTCGATGTCGAAACGGATCGTGCCCGCGATGGCGTATGCCACCACCAGCGGCGGCGATGCGAGAAACGCCTGCTTCGCGTACGGGTGGATGCGACCGTCAAAATTGCGATTGCCGGACAGCACCGCAGTCGCATACAGATCGCGCTCGATGATCTCCTTCTGGATTGCCGGATCGAGTGCACCGGACATGCCGTTGCAGGTGGTGCACGCGAACGCCACGATGCCGAAGCCGAGCTTCTCGAGCTCCGCCTTGAGGCCCGCCTCTTCGAGATAGAGCGCCACGGTCTTCGAGCCCGGCGCCAGCGATGTCTTGACCCACGGCTTGCGCTCGAGACCGACGCGGTTCGCGTTGCGCGCGAGGAGCCCCGCCGCGATCACGTTGCGCGGGTTCGAGGTGTTGGTGCAGCTCGTGATCGCCGCGATGATCACGGCGCCGTCCGGCATCTGCCCCGACACTTCTTCCCATTTTCCAGCGATGCCCTTCGCGGCGAGATCCGTGGTGGCCACGCGCGCGTGCGGATTCGACGGCCCCGCCATGTTGCGCACGACGCTGGACAGATCGAACCTGAGCACGCGTTCGTACTCGGCATTCTTCAGGCTGTCCGCCCAGAGACCCGCCTGTTTCGCGTAGGTCTTGACGAGCTTCACCTGCTCCTCGGCACGTCCCGTCAGCCGCAGGTAATCGATCGTCTGCGGGTCGATCGCGAACATCGCGGCCGTGGCGCC
>JBBIVG010000426.1:0-382 GCA_037439865.1 Nevskiaceae bacterium | reverse complement strand
GGAGATCGTCGCGCGGTCGCCGAGCGTGAGCGACGCGGCGCCCGCGCCGTAGAACTCGAGGTACGCGCCGACCACCTTCGACTTGCGCAGGAACTCTGTGAGCGCGAGCACGACATCGGTGGCCGTGATGCCCGGCTGACGCCGGCCCGTGAGCTCGACACCCACGATTTCCGGCAGTCGCATCCAGGACGCGCGGCCGAGCATCACGTTCTCGGCCTCGAGGCCGCCGACGCCGACGGCGATCACGCCGAGCGCGTCGACGTGCGGCGTGTGGCTGTCCGTGCCGACGCAGGTGTCGGGAAACGCCACGCCATCCTGCGCGTGGATCACCGGCGACATCTTCTCCAGGTTGATCTGGTGCATGATGCCGTTGCCGGCCGGT
>JBBIVG010000425.1:0-2083 GCA_037439865.1 Nevskiaceae bacterium | reverse complement strand
GACAGCGAGTACGACCAGCGAGACAGCCTCGGGCACGCCGGCCTGGGCAGCCGCGAGGCCCGTGCCCGCGAATAGGATCGAGGAGCCGATCGCGATGCCGAAGATGCTGCGGACGCCGAAGCCCGCTGCCGTGAGCACGTGGTGGAAATGCTGGTTGTCGGCGCGGAACGGCGAGCGCCCGGCCAGCAGTCGGCGAAGCGTGGACCACAGCAGTTCGAACAGCGGCCACGCCACGAGCCAGAGCGCCGTGACGGGCTGGACCAGCGCCTTCGGGCCCTGGGTCAGTTCGATGCAGAGCAGCGCCACGAAGAAGCCCAGGATCGTGCTGCCGGCATCGCCCATGAAGCAGCGGATGGACTCGTTGAACTTGAGCGGCGCATTGAAGACGAGGAACGCGACAACCGCGCCGATCATGACGCTCGACTGCGACACCGCGAGGCCGTGGCCACTGATGGAGGCCACGCCCGCGAGGAAGATGAACGCCGACACCGCGACGCCGCCCGCGAGCCCGTCCATGCCGTCCAGCATGTTGAATGCATTGATCGAGCTCATGATCAGCAGCGCCGTGAAAGGATACGCCGCCGCGCCGAGCTGCACCTCGTCGCTGCCGAACGGACTGCCGATCGAGGTCACGAGCACTCCCGCCCCGAGCATCATCGGCAGCGTGGCACCGAACTGCACCACGAGCCGGATCCAGGGCGAGAGGTTGAAACGATCGTCGAGCAGGCCCACCACGATCAGCATCGTGGCGGAGACCAGCAGGTAGTTGATCTCGGCGAACCCGCCGCCCGAGATGGCGAGCCCGAAGACGATGCCGAGGAACATCGCCAGGCCGCCCATGAGCGGGATGTCGCCGTGGTGCGTCTTGTGGCCGCCGGGCCGGTCGATCAGGTCGACGGCATAGGCCAGCGGGCGCAGGGCGATGATCGCAAGGAAGGTGACGAGGAAACTCGCCCCGGCGATGGCAATCAGATGGGTCATGACGTCCTGGGAAAGCGGATGTTCGGGCAGCCCCTCCTGGGCCGACCCACCGTTTAGCCGTGAAATTATACCATCAGGCGCGGGCGTCGCCCTCGTGATCCAGGTACCACCGATACGTGCTGGCGAGGCCTTCCCGCAGCGGGACTTGCGCTTTCCAACCCATTGCGCTAAGGCGCGAGACGTCGAGCAGCTTGCGGGGCGTCCCGTCGGGTTTCGACGTGTCGAATCGCAGAGCCCCGGTGAACCCGACCACCTTTGCGACCGCCTCGGCGAGTTCGCGGATCGTCAGGTCCTCGCCGCAGCCGACGTTGACCAGTCCCTCGTCCGAGTAGTTCCGCATGAGGAACAGGGCCGCGTCCGCGAGGTCGTCCACGTGCAGGAACTCGCGGCGTGGCGTGCCCGTGCCCCACACGACGACTTCGCCCGCCCCGCCGCCCTTCGCCTCGTGGAACTTGCGCATCAGCGCCGGGAGCACGTGCGAATTCTCGAGGCTGAAGTTGTCGCCGGGCCCGTAGAGGTTGGTCGGCATGGCCGAGATCGCGTCGAAGCCGTACTGGCGCCGGTACGCCTGGCACAGCTTGATCCCGGCGATCTTGGCGATCGCGTACCACTCGTTCGTCGGCTCCAGCGGGCCGGTGAGCAGCGAGTCCTCGTGCAGCGGCTGCGGCGCGAGCTTCGGGTAGATGCAGCTCGAGCCGAGGAACAGCAGCTTCTTCGCGCGAAACCGCCAGGCCGCGTCGATGACGTTCGTCTGGATCTGCAGGTTGTCGCGGATGAAGTCCGCTGGGTACGTGTCGTTCGCGTGGATGCCGCCGACCTTGGCCGCGGCCAGGAACACGTACTCCGGCCGCTCGGCGGCGAAGAAAACGTCGACGTCGGCCTGGCGGCGCAGGTCCAGCTCCGCGTGCGTGCGGAGGACCAGGTTCGAGAAACCGTCCCGCTGCAGCCGGCGCACGATCGCGGCGCCCACGAGGCCGCGATGCCCCGCGACGAAGACGCGAGCGTCGAGCGGCAGCGCGCCGCGATCACTCATGGTGCCGGTACCACTTGAAGCCCTGGTCGCGCACGAGCGCATCGCGCTTCGCGGCCTCGAGATCCGACG
>JBBIVG010000424.1:0-2143 GCA_037439865.1 Nevskiaceae bacterium | reverse complement strand
CTGGTGGCTGATGGTGCCGCCGCTCGCCACGAGCGCCTCGCTCACCGCGCGCTTCAACGCCATCCAGCGCCGCCACGTGGTCTCCTGGTCCGCGCCGATGCGGAACAGGAAGGTGCTGTACACGCTCGATCCGGTGCCGTACACGTGCGAGAGGTGCGTGTACGCGTGACAGCGCTCGCCGAGCTTCGCCAGCGCGTCGCGGCCCGCCGCCTCCATGGCCAGCATCGTCGCCGTGCTCGAACGCCACGGCACGAACGTCTCCATCGTGTCCGCGGCATAGCCGGCATCCCACAGGGCATTGCGCAGGTAAACGCCTTTGAAACGGCTCTCGGCCCACTTGCGGCCGAGCAGCGTCCCGGTCGCGACGCCGCCGTGCTCGCTCAGCACGGCCTTCGCCTGCCGCCAGGCCGCATCGACCTGGGCCCGGCTTCCCGTGAGCCCGACGAGCATCATGCACTTACCCTCGCCCGCCCCTCGCCACGCGAGGAAACGCTCGAGCCATGCGATCTGCTGCGCGTGGCCCGCGAGGCGCAGGGTGGTCAGGGTCTCGACCGGATTCGACAGGCGCAGCATCGACAGCGGTACCCGCGACTGGACCAGCTCGCGCGCGGCGGCAGTCCCGGCGTCCCAACCGGGCAGAAAGATGCCGACGAATCGCTCCTCCCCGGGAAGCCGGCTCACGCGCACGATCGCCTCGGTGATGATGCCGAGGCGACCTTCGGAGCCAAGCACCCACTCGCGCAGGTCCGGCCCGGCGGCGCTGGCAGCGAACGGAGGAAACGTCAGCGTTCCGCGCGGCGTCTCGACGATACCGCCGGCGAAAAGTCGCTCGATCCTCCCGTAGCGGAGCGACTGCTGGCCCGAAGAGCGCGCGGCGATCCACCCACCGAGGGTCGCGTATTCGAAGCTCTGGGGGAAATGGCCCAGCATGAATCCCTTCGCGCGCAACGCGGATTCGAGATCCGGGCCCGTGACACCGGCCTGGAAGCGGGCGAGCTGCGACGTCTCGTCGAGATCGAGCAGCGCGTGCATGCGGCGCATGTCGAGCGTCACGCAAGGCCGGTTGCCGGCGGGCGGCATCAGGTGACCGACCACGCTGGTCGCGCCGCCGCAGGGAATCAGCACGATCCGGGCCTGTTGCGCCCAGGCGAGCAGCTCGCGGACCTGCGCGCCGCTTTCCGGCCACGCGACCCCGTCCGTCAGGCGACCGGTGTCGCCGAACCGCAGTCGGATCCAGTCGCCGAGGCTCTGCCCGACACCGGAACGAAGCCGGTCCTCGGCCCGCGTCGAGACCAGGCCGTGGAGCGCCGGCGATCCGGCAAGTCGCGACGGTTGCTCGCGGTCGATGCGGGCGCAGACTTCCTCGAGCGTCGCATCATGGGGCGGCGTTCCGTGCCCGATGGTCTCGCGCAGGAACCCGAGCGCCCCTGGCGGGATCGCTGCGTTGATCGAGTCGTCGCCCCAGCCGTTCCACCGTCTCATGCAGCCACCTGTGTCGGTCCGTTTCTTCTATGTTGCGGAAGCCGCGAGCGGACGACGCGATTCCCGTTCGATTGCGCGGCACTGGATCACCTGGCGCTCGCGCTCGGCGTCGCTCCAGCCGAGCAGCTGCGACATCGTTGCCGCCGCGGGGTCGAGCGCGTCGAGCCCGGCGCGCGCATCGAACCACGCCCGGGCACTGCGTCGCACCCAGTAGTCTTCGAGCGTGAGCGCGCCCTCGCACGTCACCGCATGACGCGCCTCGGCGGCGACGTCGCCGCCGTCCGCGACGACGCCCGGCGCTTCGTCGCCGTAGAGCCGTACGAGGCGCTCCGCCTCGATCGGATCGTGATGGAGGCGTGCGATTTCCGCGTCGCCCAGTGTGCGCTTGCCACCGACTAGCGCACGCTCGGCGGTGCTGCACGGACTCACCGGCTTGCCAATCCGCTCCACCGCGAGATCGACGACGTGTTCCGCCATCGCGCGGTAGGCACTCAACTTTCCTCCGGCGATCGAGACGAGGCCGGCCGGCGAGGTCCAGATCTCGTCCTTGCGCGACACTTCGTTGGCCTTCCTGCCTGGCTGCGAGACCAGCGGCCGGATGCCCGACCACAGCGCGACGATGTCGCCGTCGCGAATCAGCTCCGTATGCAGGTTCAGGGCC
>JBBIVG010000423.1:0-2147 GCA_037439865.1 Nevskiaceae bacterium | reverse complement strand
GGTTGCTGAGGATGCGCTCGCGATCGTCGAGCAGCGGTTCGCCGAGGCGACGCCGTATCAGACGCTGCGCCTGCACGGGGACTGTCACCCGGGGAATGTGCTGTGGACCGATGCGGGTCCGCACTTCGTGGACCTCGACGACTGCATGACGGGGCCGGCGGTGCAGGACCTGTGGATGTTGCTGTCGGGGCGCCCGGAGGAGATGGCGGGGCAGCTGCGGGATCTGCTGGACGGCTACGGCGAGTTCGCCAATTTCGACTACCACGAGATCGCGCTGATCGAGCCGCTCAGGACGCTGCGCATCATGCATTACGCGGGCTGGCTCGCGAGGCGGTGGGATGATCCGGCGTTTCCGCGCGCGTTCCCGTGGTTCGAGGAGCCGAAGTACTGGGAGCAGCACGTCTTGAATCTTCGCGAGCAGATCTCGGCGATGGAGGAGCCCCCGCTGGCGGTCTGAAAAATCGGTGCCATTCACCGATTTTTAATGCGGTGCCTGGCACCGATTTTCTCCGTCCCCTTTTACCGGTAGACGTGGCGGCGGTGGCCGACCCGCACGACGATGACCCGAATCCCGCGGTCGCGGATCTCGGCGATGACGCGATAGTCGCCGACACGGTATTTCCAGAACTGGCCGAGATCGTCGCCCTTCAGTGCGGCTCCGAGTACGCGCGGGTCCTCGGCGGCAGCCACGCGTTCGCGAAGAAACGCGAGGATGCGTCGCGCAACCGCCGGGTCGAGTTTTCGGAGCTGCTTCGCGGCGGACGCAGCGAAATCAATCCTCCACGCCAAGCCCGCGCTCCAGTTCGTCGAGCGAAACCAGCTCTTCGCGTCCCTCGGCGACGCGGCGCGCCACCTTGCGTGCGAGGTAGAGATCCTCGAGGTCCGCAATCTGTTCCTCGAGCGCCTGCTTGACGTAGAACGACTTGCTCCGACCGGTGAGCCGGACGAGGCGATCGAGGCGCGCGCTCAGTTCCTTGTCGAGACGGATCGAAAACGGCTGCTGCATGATTTTTGCCTCGGTATTGCGCGAATTGTGCCACATGCACTACATGTAGCGTAGTCTGCCGGCCGTCCCGTCGAGGCCGCGCCCCGATAGGCATTTTCGGGTGGGCTCGCGCAACTCGGCGATCGGCCGGTGTCGTGCAGGTCAAAGGGAGACGATTTCCTCATTCCGGCATCGACCGCAACCCGGAAATTAGGTGCCAGGCACCGAATTCTGGAAAATCGGTGCCTGGCACCGAATTATCATCAGCGCATGGCAAGCATCCTCGTCACCGGCGGCGCCGGTTACATCGGCAGTCACGTCGTTCGCCAGCTCGTCGAGCGCGGCGAGCGCATCGTGGTCCTCGACAACCTCTCCACGGGCTACCGCAGCGCGGTGCTCGGCGCGCCGCTGGTCGTCGGCGACACGGCCGACCGCGAACTCGTCGCGCGAGTGCTGAAGGAGCACGCGGTCGAGACCGTCATGCACTTCGCGGCGCACACGATCGTCCCGGAGTCGGTGTCGAACCCGCTCAAGTACTACGGCAACAACACCTGCGCGACCCGCAACCTGCTCGAGTGCTGCGACCGGGCCGGTGTGAAGCATTTCGTCTTCTCGTCGACGGCAGCCGTCTACGGCATCCCGGCGGAGGGCCTCGCCCGGGAGGACTCGCCGACCGCGCCGATCAACCCGTACGGACTCTCGAAGCTCATGAGCGAGTGGATGCTCCGGGACCTCGCCGGAGCGTCGAAGCTCCGTTACGTGGCACTCCGATATTTCAACGTGGCGGGTAGCGATCCCGGCGGCCGCATCGGTCACACGGCGCCCAACGCGACGCTGCTCGTGAAGGTTGCATGCCAGCAGGCAGCCGGGGTGCGCCCCGAGCTCTCGATCTTCGGCACCGACTACCCGACACCGGACGGTACGGGCGTGCGCGACTACATCCACGTCGAGGACCTCGCCGACGCGCACCTGAAGGCGCTCGACTACCTGCGCAAGGACGGCGCCTCGGCGACGCTCAACTGTGGCTACGGCCACGGCTACAGCGTGCGCGAGGTGCTCAAGATGGTGGAGCGCGTGAACGGCAAGCCGCTGAACGTGATCGAGGGTCCGCGGCGCGCCGGCGATCCGCCCTCGCTCGTGGCGCACGCCGAGCGCATCCGGT
>JBBIVG010000422.1:0-2166 GCA_037439865.1 Nevskiaceae bacterium | reverse complement strand
CGTGGGCGGCAGTAAGGCGTCGAGCGCTGCCTCGTCGACCGGGATCGTCACCCTCATCCGCGATCCTCCGCGATGGCGGCATCCAGGATCTGCCGGAACCGGCGGATGTGCGCCGGCGTGCTCCCGCAGCATCCGCCGACGATGCGCGGCCCGGCTTCGAGCAAGCCCGGCAGGCCCGCGCCCATCTCCTCGGGCGTCTGCTTGTAGACGACCTTCATGTCCTCGAGCACCGGCGCCCCCGCGTTCGGCTGCGCCATGACCGGCAGGTCGCACGCGGCACGATAGCGCCGCACGATGTCGGCCGCCATGCGCATGTCCACGCCGGTGCCGCAATTCAAGCCCGCGACGTGGCAGCCCTGGCTCGCCATGAACTCCGCCGCCTGCTCTGGAGAGATCCCCATCATGGTCCGCACGTCGTCCTCGTCCGCCATGCGGTCGAAGGCGAATGACGCAATGATGACCGGTGCGCCGGCGTCACGCGCGGCGGCGATGGCGAGTTCGACCTCCTCGAAAGCCGTCTGCGTCTCGATGATGATGCCGTCGGTCCCACCCTCGACGAGTGCGCGAGCCTGCTCGCGAAACGCGCGCTCGACGTCCGTCCGCGAGATCTCGCCGTAAGGCTCCATCAACCCGCCAAACGGGCCGATGTCGCCGAGCACGTAGCCGCGGCCGCCGAGCGCTGCGCGCGCGATGCCGACGGACGCACGGTTGATGTCCGCCGTCCGCGCGCCTTCGCCGTGGCGGTCGAGCATGATGCGGCTCGCCCCGAACGTGTTGGTGATCAGGACGTCGGATCCCGCCTCGGCATACCTGCGCTGGATGCCGAGCACGCGGTCAGGGTGGTCGACGTTCCATGCCTCGCCACAGTGGCCGGACTCCAGGCCGGCCAGCTGCAGTTGCGTGCCCATCGCGCCATCCGCGAGCAGCACGCGCGTCCGGAGAGCTTCGAGCAGGGAGGGTCGTGTCATGGGTTCACTCGCAGTCGGGGTCCGTCGCCGGCGAAGGGCATGCGGCGGAAATTGCAGGGATCGAGATCGCAGGCACGGCAGGCCGCCTCGGGGGGCCGGTTGCGGGCGTGGCGTGTCACGCCGAACACCGCGAGCATGGAATGCTGCGGCTTCAGCGCGCCCGATTCCAGCAGGTCAATCGGCCCCAGGCTCGAGGGCCGGGTACCTATCAGCACGTCCATGACGTCGCGCTGGTGCGCAACGTCCCAGTGGCCGCACCCGGGCGAGAGGTGCCGCGTGAGTTGCTCGCGCGCCGGGAGCAATGATTCGCAGAGTCGAGTGAATGCGTGGCGCAGCAGTCCTTCCGCGACCGCGGCGGCGAAACGGTCGAGCGCGTAGCCCGCATCCGGGCGGTCCGCCACCCACGAGCGCGTGGCCTCGGCAGCGACCCGCGGACCCGCGCTCACGGCGACTGCAACGACTGCGTGCGAATCCTGTGCCGAAAGCAGGCTGGCGATCGCGCGTCCCGGGAGCGCGGCGCCCGTTGCAAGAGTCACCGATGCCGCGCCGATCGCCGCCACTTCGACGCGACGCGTCGCCACGAACGGGTCGCCGTGAATCGAGTACCACTGGCGCGCGCCGCGCATGGAATGAAGCACGCCCTCCGGCAGGTGAACCGCCCGCGGCAGCCCCATCAGGCGCCGGAACTCGCGATCGCCCACAGCAGCCGCGATCTCCGCCGGGTCCACCCGAAGCACGTCGGCGCGGCTCACGCTGCGCCCCCGAACGGCTCGAACTGGCAGCCCTGGACGAAGAACTCGAAGAATTGCGGATGAGCCTCGAGTCGCACGAGTTCGACCCGGCGCACGAGATCTTCGAGCGCGGCGCGACGGCGGCGCGACAGCAACGCCACTGACGCCCCTGCGAGCGCCGCGTTGCCCACCTTCACGATGCGATCGCGCGGCAAGTCCGGGATGAGTCCGATCCGGCAGGCTGCATCCACGTCGATGTGGCGCGCAAAACCGCCCGCAAGGTAGAGCCGCTCGATGCGATCGAGGCCGACGCCGTAAACGTCCGCCAGCACCTCGAGGCCCGCCGCATTGGCGCCCTTGGCCTGCGCGAGTTCGTTCACGTCGACCTCGGTCACGGCGATCCCGTGCTCCCGGTCGAGGACGATCGATCCGTCGTCGTCCGCCGAGTAGCGGCCCTGGGCGTTCAT
>JBBIVG010000421.1:0-2178 GCA_037439865.1 Nevskiaceae bacterium | reverse complement strand
CCAGTACGACGACTTCGTGGGCCGCGTGCACGGCCTCGTCGACAGGAACCGCATCTTCATCGACCGCATGCGCGACGTGGGCGTCCTGTCGCAGAAGGACGCGCTCTCCTACGGCTACACCGGGCCGATGCTGCGCTCCACGGGCCTCGCCCTCGACCTGCGCAAGGACACGCCCTACCTCGCCTACCCCGAGCTCGACTTCGAGGTCCCGGTGGGCATCAAGGGCGACAACTACGACCGCTACTACGTGCGCATGCGCGAGATCGACGAATCGGCGCACATGATCCGCCAGCTCGTGGACATGCTGCCCGAGGGCCCGATCTGCGTGGACGACCGCCGTTGCACGTTCCCCGACAAGAAGCTCGTCTACACGGAGATCGAGTCGCTCATCAACCACTTCAAGCTGGTGATGGAGGGCCCGCAGGTGCCGCCGGGCGAGGTCTATGCGGCGCACGAAGGCGCGAACGGCGAGCTCGGCTTCTACGTCGTGAGCGTCGGCGGCGGCGTGCCGTGGAAGGTCCATTGCCGCAGCCCAAGCTTCGTACACATGGGTGGCGTGCACCGGATGCTCGACGGCTACCAGCTCGCGGACATCGTGCCGACGTTCGGCTCCGTCAACATGATCGGCGGGGAGTGCGATCGGTGAAGCACCTCATCCCCGAATTCGACAAGCTGCGCGCGCGATTCCCGGCGGGCTTCGAGTCGTCGCTGGTGCTGCCGTGCATCCGGCGCATCCAGGAGGACCGCGGCTACGTCTCGGACTCCGACATCTCCGAGCTCGCCGCCTACCTCGGCGTGCCGCAGATCCAGATCGAGGAAGTGCTCTCGTTCTACACGATGTTCCGGCGCAAGCCGATCGGCCGCTGGCACCTGCAGTTCTGCCACAACGTGAGCTGCTCGATGAACGGCGCCGAGAGCATCCTGTCGCACGTCGAGAAACGGCTCGGCATCCGCCCGGGCGAGACGACGCCGGACGGCCGCTACACGCTGTCGGTCGCCGAGTGCCTGGGCTCCTGCGGTACGGCGCCGATGATGATGGTCAACGAGGGCTACCACGAGAACCTGACCATCGCAAAGATCGACGAACTCCTCGAGGGGTTGAAGTAGCCATGGCCGGCCGCCAGCTGATCATGAGCTTCCCGGTCACCGCGACCTCCCACGCGATCGCGGAGTACCGCGCGCGCGGCGGCTACGGTGCGCTCGAGAAGGCGCTGAAGACGATGAAGCCCGGCGACGTCGTCAAGGAAGTCACCGCCTCGGGCCTGCAGGGCCGCGGCGGCGCCGCCTTCGCCGTCGGCCGCAAGTGGCAGGTCGTCGTGTACGACGACGGGCAGCCGCACTACCTCGTCGCCAATGCCGACGAGGGGGAGCCCGGCACCTTCAAGGACCGCTGGATCCTCGAGAACAACCCGCACGTGCTGCTCGAGTCCATGCTGATCACGAGCTACGCGCTGAACGTCAGGAACTGCTTCGTCTACATCCGCGGCGAGTTCGACCTGCCCTACCGGCGGCTCGCCGGCGCGGTGGAGGAAGCATACGCCGCAGGCATGTTCGGCGAGCGCATCCTCGGCACCGACTTCTCCTGTGACATCGTCGTCTATCGCGGCGCCGGCGCGTACGTCGCCGGCGAGGCATCAGGCCTCATCGCGTCCCTGGAAGGCAAGAAGAGCTACCCGCGCAACCGCCCACCGCGGTTGACCGTGAAGGGGCTCTACCAGCGCCCGACCGTGGTGAACAACGTCGAGTCGCTGTCGAACATTGCCTGGATCATCGCGCACGGCGCCGCGGCCTACAAAGAGGTCGGCACGCCGAAGAGCCCGGGCACGCGGCTCTTCTCCGTCTCCGGCCACGTGAACAAGCCCGGGGTGTACGAGGTCGAGCTCGGCTACCCCTGGATGAAGTTCCTCGAGGAGGACTGCGAGGGCCTCGTCGGCGGCAAGGCGATCAAGTGCGTCGTGCCGGGCGGCGTGTCGTCCAAGGTCCTCACCGGGGCCGACATCAAGGACCTGGTGCTGTCCCACGAGGCACTCTGGGACGCCGGTTCGACGCTCGGCTCGGGCGGCATGATCGTGATCGCCGAGGGCACCTGCATGGTGACCCTCTCGCAGATCCTCATGCGCTTCTACCACCACGAGTCCTGCGGCCAGTGCACGCCCTGCCGCCACGGCACGGGCTGGC
>JBBIVG010000420.1:0-2180 GCA_037439865.1 Nevskiaceae bacterium | reverse complement strand
GTTGCGACTCCGGCTCGTCCCCTCGGGGTTCTCGAAACGACCGGCCCGCACCAGGAACCTTGCCCCGTACTTGCGAAATGGCACCGCGTTGGCCTCGATGTACCGCGGTACTTCCCGGCATCCGCCACGTCCACGCGACCGATCCAGTAACCCTTTGCCATGGCTCGCTCCCTTCCGTCGACGACAGCGATCCGTCACGCCTCGAGCGCGCAGTCGACCGGCCGCGCCTCGAGCAGTCGCACGCACACCTCCGGCGCGATCCCGACGAGGTAACCGCGCCGTCCGCCGTTGATGCAGATCCTCGGCAGGGCGAGGATGCTGCGCTCGATGTACACCGGCATCTTCCTGCGGGTCGCAAAGGGCGATGTGCCTCCGACCAGATACCCGCTGTGCCGGTTCGCCACGTCGGGCGCACAGGGCTCGACGGACTTCACGCCGATCTGGCGCGCGAGGTTCTTGGTCGAGACGGTGCGATTGCCGTGCATCAGCACGATCAGGGGCGACCTGTTCTCGTCCTGCATGACCAGCGTCTTGACCACGGTGAACGGGTCGAGGCCCAGGGCTTCCGCGCTGTGTTGCGCGCCGCCGTGCTCCCGGTACTCGTACGGGTGCTCTGTGAATTGGACGCCGTGGGCCTTCAGGAAAGCCACGGCCGGAGTCTCGCTGACGCGTGCGTGCTTCGCCATCGAGCCAGCCTGCCGCCCCGCTCCCGCGGTCTAGGCGAGCCACCCGCTGGCCGCCGCCCGCCGCGCAAGCAGCACCAGGCCGATGGCGATCAGCAGCACCAGGCCCTGCAGGATGAAGGCAGCCGACGGGATCTGCGCCGTGGCGCCGCCCAGCATGAACAGGCTGACGTCCTGGACGATGACGCCCGCCAGGGAGGCGATGAGCAGCGGCATGGCCCAGCGCCTGCGCAGGACGAGGCCGAGGCAGCCCGCCGCGCCGGCCCAGACTGCAACCGCGGTCGCGGCGACCGACCACGCGGGTCGCGCCTCGTAGAGCGCCCGCGTCGCCGCATCCATCCGCGCGACGTCTTCGGGCGTCAGCATCACGTCCTGGAGATAGGCAAGGCAGCCGATCAGGTTCCAGGCGAGCGCCAGGATCGTGACGGGCAGGTACCACTTCGGCGTTGCATTCACTGCGGTTCTCCCCTTGTACCGAGCCCGTCGCGCGGGCCCATTTTCTTGTCGTGGCGCGGCCGGAGGGATTCGAACCCCCGACCCTCAGGTTCGAAGCCTGATGCTCTATCCAACTGAGCTACGGCCGCGCGAGGGACAATCGGAAGTCTACCGCACGCCCGGACGGTGCGTGCGACCGCCGCCGCGCGCTCACTTCATCGTGGGCATCACGAACTGTGCACCTTCGCGCGCAGCCGTCGGCCAGCGCGACGTGACGGTCTTGAGCCGGGTGTAGAAGCGCACGCCGTCGGGGCCGTGCACGTGCAGCGGGCCGAACAGCGACCGCTTCCAGCCGCCGAAGGAATGGAAAGCCATGGGCACGGGGATCGGCACGTTGACGCCGACCATGCCGCACTGGACGCGCTGCGTGAACGAGCGCGCCGCCTCGCCGCTCGCCGTGAAGATCGCCGTGCCGTTCCCGAATTCGTGTGCGTTGACGAGCCCGAGCGCAGTCTCGAGGTCCGGCGCGCGGATGACGCACAGCACCGGCCCGAAGATCTCCTCCTTGTAAATGCGCATGTCGGGCGTCACGTGGTCGAACAGGCACGGCCCGAGGTAGTAGCCCTGCTCGTGACCCGTGATCCTGAGGCCGCGACCGTCGACGACGAGCGTGGCGCCCTCCTCGACCCCGATGTCCACGTAGCTCCGCACCCGCTCGAGATGCTCGCGCGTGACGAGCGGCCCCATGTCGGCCCGCTCGACGGTGCCCGGCGCCACCTTGAGTTCGGCGAGCTGTTGTTTCACCGCCTCGATCAACCGGTCGCCTGCGTCCCCGACCGCGACCGCCACGGAGATCGCCATGCAACGCTCACCCGCCGAGCCGTAGGCGGCACCCACGAGTGCGCTCGCCGCATTGCGCGTGTCGGCATCGGGCATCACGACCATGTGGTTCTTTGCGCCGCCGAGCGCCTGGACGCGCTTGCCGTGCGCCGAGGCCGTCCGGTAGATGTACTCCGCGACGGGAGTGGAGCCGACGAAGCTCACCGCCGCCACGCGCGGGTC
>JBBIVG010000419.1:0-2202 GCA_037439865.1 Nevskiaceae bacterium | reverse complement strand
CGTACATGACCACCGAGAGCCGGTCGGTCGGCTGCAGTCCGTCGAGGACGAACTCGGCGCAGCGCTTCGCCTCGTCGAGCGGCTGGCCGGCCATCGAGCCCGAGCGGTCGATGACGAGCGACAGGTGCAGCGGGTTGCGCTTCGGAAGCTCCGCGGGCGCGTCGGGCGCCTGGATGCGCACGAGCACGTCGAGCTCGTTGTCGTGACCGGCCAGGAGGGCGGGGCGGCGCGCGGTGATGATCATCTTGGGTGTCATCATGGTCACTTTCCTTTTTGTATGCGCTCTTCCTGGAGCGCCTGGGTCAACGCAGCCCCGAGGACCTCGGGGATGTCTTCGCTCATCTCGCCGAGCTTGGCGGCGTCGACGCTCACGTGGCACCAGGGCGTGAGTTCGATGCGGACGATGTGGCTGCGATCCGCGCGGCCTGCGGTGTTGCCGAGTGCCTTCAGGTTCTCCTCGAGCGACACGCGGCGGCGCGAGATGCCGGCGGCGCGGGCGAGGGGGAACGACGCCGCGGCAACCTCACCGCGCCCCTTCGTGCGGTACTTCGCGACCACTTCCTCGGCGCGGGTGCGCGGTCGCTCGGACGGGATCATCCCGGCGAGGCCGTCGAGGTCGGTCGCACGGACCATCTCGGCCGCCTTCGCGAGCGGCCAGCCGTCCTTAAGCAGGTACCGGGTGGCCAGGAACTCGACCACCTGCCGCAGCCCGAAGAGCGCCTCGCGTCCCTCGCGCTCGGGCGCCGTGAGCACGCCCACCTGCACGTAGTGGCGCACGAGGCGCTCGTTGGCCGAGCCCGCGTCGTCGGCGAGCGTGGGGATGCTCGCGAGGACCTCGTTCAGCTTGTATGCCAGTTCGGCCGCGGTGCCGCGCCAGTCGGCGAGGTCGTCGGGGAGCGAGAGGAGGTTTGGAGCGCGGGTGCGGCGGCCTGGTCACGGAAAGAGGATGACGGGTGGGGGGCTCATGCGGTGAGCTCTACCAAACGCTCCGCAGCCCGAATGCCACGGTGACGCTGCGGCCGGACGGCGGGCTCGTGTAGACCGTGAAGGGGCGGTAGAGGTTGCTGTGAAATTGTCCAGGCCTGAATTGACGCGTTCCCGACGGAAATGGCCGGCGACGTTCGAAACGGGTCGGTGCACCGTGGCAGTGCTTCCATTGATTGCCACGCATGTCCCGAATCTGAGACAATCGCCGTGCTTCGACCTGTCGTTTTTCACGTTCGGGCGAAAGAGGAGATTCGCACGCTGCCGCGGGATGTGAGGCTCAAGCTTGGCAGCGCGCTTCTTGCCCTTCAGCGCGGTTTCAATCTCGGGCTGCCTCTGTCGAGGCCGATGTCAGTCGTGATGCCGGGTGTCGAGGAACTCAGGTTACGGGGCGAGTCGGGTCAGTACCGTGTGTTCTGCTTTCGGAAGGCGGGAGCGGGCATCCTTGTGGCCCGGGTGTTCCACAAGAAATCTCAGGAAACGCCGCTCTCAGAGATCGCACTAGCGCGTCGGCGCCTGATGGAGATGCTGCATGAGCTCGCGCAAGACCCTGGTCGCACGTAACTCCAAAGAGCTTACGGACGTGCTGGGCCTCACGGACGCCGACCGGGCGGCCATGGAAGTCAAGCTCGAGTTGGCCGAGCGGATTGGGGTCGAAATTCGCAAGGCGGGGATGACGCACGCGCAGCTGGCGCAGCTCGCCGGTGCCTCTAGACCCAGGATCACTGCGATTCTCAATGGGAACATCGATGGCGTGTCGACGGACCTGTTGCTGCGCATCCTGGCCGCGCTGGGTGTTCGAGTTCAGCTGAGGTTTCACCGGGCAGCCTGATCGTGACCCTGGGGCGTACCAAAGTCCCAAGAGGAAACAGGTGCCGTGCCGCTCGGGCGACGAATCTTGCCGCCTCGCTTACGCTGCCTATAATGACCACAAATAGTGGTCATTTGTGAGAGCCGGCATGAGCATCCCTGCTGCAGTCTTCAAGGCCGAGTGCCTGAAGCTGATGGACGAGGTCGCCAGGACCGGTCGGCCGGTCGTGATCACCAAGCACGGCAGGCCGGTGGCGCAGTTGGTGCCCGTGCCGGCGGCGCCGAGGTCTTCGTTCGGATACATGAAGGACACCGTGAGCATCAAGAGCGACGTCGTCGCGCCGACGGGTGAGAAATGGAGCGCCGACTCGGGCGATGACGATCAATTCCGCGGGGCCGTCAGGGACA
>JBBIVG010000418.1:0-2239 GCA_037439865.1 Nevskiaceae bacterium | reverse complement strand
CCTCGAGCGTGAGCGGCTCGAAGTAGAGGCGGTCGGAGGTGTCGTAGTCGGTCGACACGGTCTCGGGGTTGCAGTTCACCATCACGGTCTCGTAGCCCTCGTCGCGAAGCCCGAAGACCGCGTGGCAGCAGCAGTAGTCGAACTCGATGCCCTGCCCGATGCGGTTCGGCCCGCCGCCGAGGATGACGACCTTGCGCTTCGACGTCGGCGCGGCTTCGCACTCGTCCTCGTAGGTCGAGTACAGGTACGCGGTCGACGTGGCGAACTCGGCCGCGCACGTGTCCACGCGCTTGAACACGGGGCGGATGCCGAGGCCCTGGCGCAGCTCGCGCACGTCCCGCTCGCTCGTGCCGGCAAGCCTGGCGATGCGGCTGTCGGCGAAACCCTTGCGCTTCAGGGTCCTGAGCCGCCCGGCGTCGAGCGCCGCCACGCCGGCCTCCTCGATCGCGCGCTCCTCACGCACGAGGTCCTCGATCTGCTCGAGGAACCACGGGTCGATGCGGGACGCGCGGTGGATTTCTTCCAGCGCCAGCCCCGCCCTGAAGCCATCGGCGACGTACCGGAGCCGGTCCGGGCCCGGCATGCGCAACTCCTCGAGCAGTGCGTTGCGCGCCTCGTCGTCGAGGGGCAGCGACACCACGGGCGTCAGGCCGTCGATGCCCGTCTCGAGGCCGCGCAGGGCCTTCTGCAGCGACTCCTGCATCGTGCGACCGATCGCCATGACCTCCCCCACCGATTTCATCTGCGTGGTGAGGCGGTCGTTCGCGCCGGGGAACTTCTCGAACGTGAACCGCGGGATCTTGGTGACGACGTAGTCGATGGTCGGCTCGAAGGACGCCGGGGTCGCGCCGCCCGTGATCTCGTTGCGAAGCTCATCGAGCGTGTAGCCGACCGCGAGCTTGGCCGCGACCTTGGCGATCGGGAAGCCCGTGGCCTTCGAGGCCAGCGCCGAGGACCGCGACACGCGCGGGTTCATCTCGATCACGAGCAGGCGCCCGTCATCCGGGCTGACGGCAAACTGCACGTTCGACCCGCCGCACTCGACGCCGATCTTGCGCAGCACCGCGATCGAGGCGTCGCGCATGATCTGGTATTCCTTGTCCGTGAGCGTCTGCGCCGGGGCGACGGTGATCGAGTCGCCGGTGTGCACGCCCATCGGGTCGAGGTTCTCGATGGAGCAGACGATGATGCAGTTGTCGTTCCTGTCCCGGACGACCTCCATCTCGAATTCCTTCCAGCCGAGCACGGACTCCTCGAGCAGCACCTCGCTCGTGGGCGAGGCGTCGAGCCCGCGCGCCACGATCGTCTCGAATTCCTCGCGGTTGTAGGCGATGCCGCCGCCCGTGCCGCCGAGGGTGAACGACGGCCGGATCACGCACGGGAAACCGATCTCGGCCTGGATGGCGAGCGCCTCTTCCATGCTGTGCGCGATGCGCGACCGCGGGCACTCGAGGCCGATGTCCCGCATGGCGTTGCGGAACAGCTCGCGGTCCTCGGCCATGTCGATCGCCTCGCGCGAGGCCGCGATCAGCTCGACGCCGAATTTCTCGAGCACGCCCTCGCGCACGAGGTCGAGCGCGCAGTTGAGTGCCGTCTGCCCGCCCATCGTCGGCAGCAACGCATCGGGCCGCTCCTTCTCGATGATGCGCGCGACAGTCCGCCAGTTGATCGGCTCGATGTAGATCGAGTCGGCCGTCTCCGGGTCCGTCATGATCGTCGCGGGGTTCGAGTTGACGAGGATGACCCGGTAGCCCTCCTCGCGCAGGGCCTTGCAGGCCTGGGCGCCGGAGTAGTCGAACTCGCAGGCCTGGCCGATGACGATCGGGCCGGCGCCGATGATCAGGATGCTCTGCAGGTCGGTACGTTTGGGCATCGCGCGCTCGCTCCGGGATCAGACCTGCCGGCGGACGGGCATCGCGGCCCGGCGCAGCATCGACTCGACGAACTGGGTGAACAGCGGCGCGAGGTCGCGCGGGCCCGGGCGCGCTGCGGGATGCCCCTGGAAGCTGAAGGCGGGCCGGTCGGTGCAGGCGATACCCTGCAGCGAGCCGTCGAACAGCGACCGGTGCGTCGGCCGGACGTTCGACGGCAGCGTGGTCTCGTCGACCGCGAAGCCGTGGTTCTGGCTGGAGATGAAGACGCGGCCGGTGTCGATCTCGATCACCGGGTGGTTCGCGCCATGGTGGCCGAACTTCATCTTGACCGTGCGGGCCCCGGTCGCGAGGCCGAGCAGCTGGTG
>JBBIVG010000417.1:0-2263 GCA_037439865.1 Nevskiaceae bacterium | reverse complement strand
GGTGGGGGACACGACGCTCGGCACCACCATCGTGAAGGACGGCGTGAAGGTCTCGACGATCGAACACCTGCTGTCGGCGCTGGCGGGCCTCGGCATCGACAACGCGATCATCGAACTCTCGGCGGACGAAGTGCCGATCATGGACGGCAGCGCGGGCCCCTTCGTGTTCCTCCTGCAGTCGGCGGGCATCAAGGAGCAGAACGCTCCGAAGAAGTTCGTGCGCATCAAGAAGAGCGTCAAGGTCGAGGACGGCGAGAAGTGGGCGCGCTTCGATCCCTACGACGGCTTCAAGGTTAACTTTGAAATCGAGTTCGACCACCCGGTCTTCAAGCGCCGGTCGCAGGTCGCCTCGATGGACTTCTCCACCACGACGTTCCTGCGCGAAGTGAGCCGGGCCCGCACCTTCGGCTTCATGCGCGACCTGGAATACATGCGCTCGCGCAACCTGGCGCTGGGCGGCAACCTCGACAACGCGATCGTGCTCGACGACTACCGCATCCTCAACGAGGACGGGCTGCGTTACGAGGACGAGTTCGTGAAGCACAAGATCCTCGACGCGATCGGCGACCTCTACCTGCTCGGGCACAGCCTGATCGGCGAGTTCAGCGGCTACAAGTCCGGCCACGGCCTGAACAACCGCCTGCTCCGCACGCTGATCGCGGACGAGGCGGCGTGGGAAGACGTGACTTTCGAAACGCTGCAGGACGCGCCGATTTCGTACGTGGCGGCGGCTGCGTCGACCGCGTAAGAAGCCGGCTAATCGCCGGTGGCTTTCTGCGCCGGCTTCCTCACTCGCACCCGAACTTTCCCCGTCACCGTCTCGCCGAGCTCGACGAGGCGCGCCTGGAGCTTCGGACCGGCGTAGCGCACGCGCGCCGACCACGCTGCCGAATCGACCATCACGACGAGATCGTCGCCGCGGCGGGCGGCGCCGACGACGTGCGGGCCGAGGGTGGCGGGCAGTTCGCGCTGGACCAGCGCCGTCAGCGAAACCGCCTTGGCGGCCTGCTTTTCGAGACGATCGAGCCCGTGGAGCGGGGTCGAAAACAGGGGTTTCAGCGGGTCGCTCATTATCAAACAACAGTTTACAAAAGGCTGTTTTTCATTGCCAGCCGGGGCGGGTTCGTTCATAGTCTGCCGACTCGCAGCGGGGCGGGTCTACCTCCCGGGCACCGACAAGAACCTGGCGGCGACCGGCTGGGGAGTTCACTCCCATTCGATTCACCCTGCTTGAACTGTGACGCAGCCCTGCCCGTGCGCGGGCGGCTGTGTCCATTCTCAACGGCCGCCAAGAGGTTGAGCGCCGCGATGAATCTGAAAATCGTCTCGGGCCGGTCCGGAACGGTCCGCCACATCGACCTGAAGTCACCGAAGACGCTGCTCGCCCTCGGTGGCGCGGCGCTTCTCGTGACGGTCGCCATCTTCACCGCCGGGGTGCAGCTCGGGCGCTTCATGGCCGGGCCGATGCAGAGCGAGCGCCTCGCGCAGGAAATCGACGCGCAGCGCATGGACATCCAGGCCGTGCGCACGCAGCTGCAGGGCAAGGTGGACGCGCTCGCCGAGCGCGTCGGCACGCTGAACGCCCACCTGATCCGTCTCGACGCACTGGGCCGCCGCATCACGGACCTGGCAAACCTCAACCGCGGCGAGTTCGACTTCGACAAGCCGCCGCCGGCGGGCGGTCCCGAGGGCGGGGAGCTGCAGGGCGGATCGGTGCAGGTGCCCGAACTCACGTCCGTGCTCGACGCGCTAGAAGCGCAGCTCGCCGATCGCGAGCGGCAGCTCGCGGTGCTCGAGAGCCTGATGTCCACGCGCCAGCTCGGGCAGCGCATCCTGCCGGGCGGCTGGCCGGTGATCGGTGGCTGGATCTCGTCGCATTTCGGCTATCGCGCGGATCCGTTCACCGGCCACGGTGCGTTCCACGCGGGCGTCGATTTCGCGGCGGAGCCGGGCAGCCGCGTCATCGCGACCGGACCGGGCGTGGTGACGTTCGCGGGCTACAAGAACGGCTACGGCAACGTGGTCGAGATCACGCACCCGACCGGCTACATGACCCGGTACGGGCACAACTCGCGCAACCTCGTGCGCGAGGGCGACACGGTCCAGAAAGGCCAGCCGATTGCAGTCATCGGCAGCACCGGGCGTTCCACCGGCACGCACGTGCACTTCGAGGTCGAGCGCGACGGCAACACGCTGAACCCGATGCGCTATTTGAGCGCACCCTGAGTCGCCGGGCCTGCGAGAGGCCCGTCGGGCCCGACTC
>JBBIVG010000416.1:0-2265 GCA_037439865.1 Nevskiaceae bacterium | reverse complement strand
CCAGAGGAACTCGCCTGGAACGAGCCCGAGCCCGACGTCGAACATGACGGTGAAGACCGTTGCGAGGGCAAACGCCGACAGGAACCACTCAGGGACGAGGCTCGACATCGCCCTTTCGAGCCGTCGTCAGGGCGACGGGCTGCCGGACGCCCCGCCCATCCCCTGCGAGTCCGGGATGCGCGCGAGGGCCAAGTCCTCCGGCAGCGCGTAGTGCGAGACCAGCGTGCGGTCGAGCAGGTCGAGTTCCTGCCGCAAGACCGCGTGCCTTTGCTCCGGCAGCGTCCGTTCCAGGTTCTCCAGCATCGCACGCATGCGCCTCGCGATCTGTACGCTGCTCGCGCCGCAGGCCCGGATCTCGTTACAGGCGATGTGCACGAAGTCCGCCCAGTTCGGGGTCCGGAGGATCAGGCGGGGGCGGCCGGAGGCGTCGTGCACCGTATCGTCGTGCAAACGACGCTTACCGACGATGCGTAGCAATCGATGGATCTGGTCCATCGCGAGGACTGCGGTGGTCGGGTCGTTGATTGCCGGCGACAGCGCCTTGAGCGCGATGTCGACGAGGATGCGGAACGAGAACATGGGGTCCTGTTCCATCGTGCGCTCGGGCCCGAAGGCGACTGCTTCACGCAGGGCGGCATCGTCGAGGTCCGCCGCGCCGCCGTAAAGACGGAAGAGCGGCTCGTCGGCGGCGACGAAATCCCCGACCTGGGGCACGAACTCGATGATTCCGCCCGCGCGCGCGGCCTGCGACACCAGCATGTCGATCCGGACGGCCAGCACGATCTGCGCGCGTCCGGCATGGATGACGACGCGCGCGGGCTCGCCGAGCGATCGTCGTCCGCTGACCAGCACGGCACCAGGGTCCTCCACGCCGCCCTTCGGATATACGGCCTCCACGACGTCGATGCCCTGGTCGCAGACCAGGGCGACGATCCGCACGGGGCGCAGCAGCCGCGCCGTGTAGTCGATCATGAACAGGAACGACGCCAGGCTCGCCATGCCGAGCAGGCCACCCAGCAAGGTGGTCAGCTGGTTGACCGTCTCCTCCGTGCGATTGAGCCCGGCGATGGCGAAAATCATCGTGAACACGACCAGGCCGACCTGGTACTTGATGACGCGATCACTCAGTAGAGTCGTCGCGATGATGCGCGGCGTCAGCTGTCCGCTTGCCACCTGGATCGCTACCAACAGCGACCCGAACGTGAACACGATGAAGGAAAGAGTCAGGGTGATGATCGTCTGGAACATCGCCCGGGCGCCGTCCACTCCGAGCCCCATGACGTCCCACGTTACCCACCCTTCGACGAAGTGCAGCAGGTGGAAAGCCACCATGCCGACGATCACGGCGAGGATCGGCGCGACCCAAAGGGCCGAACGCAGGTAGCTCACGCTCCGATAGAGCCAGCTCCAGGCAACATTCGCCTCCAGCCAGCGATCCAGACGTCCTTTCACCGCGCCGTCCTCTGCAAGTCCCGGTTCCGCGAATCATGCGAGAGGTCGTCGTCAAATGCACCTTGACCTTGCCTCGGTGGGACACCGCTGCGCCGTCGGGGACAACGGTGGACTGCGCCAGGCTCGACCGGCTGGGCCCGCCGCAGGCCGGTCACGCCGGACCAGCCGGCCGATTGCCCGACAGGTTCCCGCGGCGTCAGGCTAGAATTCATCCCTTCCCGCCCCTTCCGAACCCGTCAGGAATCATCACATGGCGACACGGCCGACCCGTCAGGTGGGGACAACCCTCGGAGTCTGCCTGGGCGCGACAGGGGCGCTCGCAGCGACGACGGCGCAGGCCTCGTTTCTATCGGGTGAAGCGCTCGACACGGCGGCCGACGTGCTGTCGTGGGTGGTTCTCGTCGTCGTGCCGATCGTCGGCATCGTCGTGTTCTGGTTGATCCACATCCTGCCGGAAAAGATCGCCGAGCAGCGCCGGCATCCCCAGGCCAAGGCGATCCAGACGCTCTGCCTACTGTCCCTGCTCTTCGGCGGGCTGCTCTGGCCACTGGCGTGGCTCTGGGCCTATTCGAAGCCCGTCCTCTACAAGATGGCCTACGGAACCGATGTCGGTGTCGAGACGCACGGCGAGCCATCCGAACCGATGGCCGGGGGCGCGACCGCTGCGGCATCGGAACCGGTTGCCATGCAAGCGGAAATCGCCGCACTCCGGCAGCAACTGGCGTCGCTCGAGTCCAAGGTCCGGCAGGAGGCTCGCGGCTGATGGACATCCTGCTGCTGCTGATCTACTCGTTTTTCGTCTGGCTCGTCTTC
>JBBIVG010000415.1:0-2272 GCA_037439865.1 Nevskiaceae bacterium | reverse complement strand
CGGTGGAGGTCATCGACCCCATCCTCGCGGTCATCGGCGAAGTCACGGGCGAAGCCGCGGCGCGGCCGTTTGCCGACCCGATCGTCGGCGTGCGCGAGATGGTCGTCATCCAGCCGCTCTACCGGCAGGTCTTCTTCGAGCGCTTCGGCTACAAGAGCCCGCTGTACGGACGGATCGACGCGAACTGCCTCTTCCGGACCAGCCAGCACACGCACGCGGGAATGATGATCGCGACCGACGACCACCAGGTGCTGCGGTTCTACGACGAGGTGCTGGGGCTCAAGCGCTGGTTCGACGCCGAGCGGCCCTACAGCCAGGCGACAGGATCGCGGCAGATCTTCGGCCTCGAACCGGGCGAGACGCACTGGATGGTGGACTTCGACGACCCGCGATCGGGCCACTCGCTCGAGGATCGTCGTTCCGGAAAGCTCAAGATCGTGCGCTTCGCCAGGGACAGCCGGCTCGCGGACAAGCTCGACCGCTCGCGCCCGGGCAGCCTCGGCTGCTCGCTCTACACCTGGCGCGTGAACGACGTCGAGAGCATGTGGAAGCGCGTGCAGTCGAGCGGCGCAACGTCGGTGACCGACGTGCTGCCGGACGAGTTCGGCACGCGCTCTTTCTCGTTTGTCGCGCCCGACGGCTACTTCTTGACCCTGTCGCAGGCCTGAGGCTTGTTCCCGGGGCCGTTAGATTCGGCGCGGGGGGGGGCGGCGGAATCAACGGCAATCAACGCAGGGAGTCCATTCATGCCCATGTCCAGGAAACTCGCCGCCGAATTCATCGGCACCTTCTGGCTCGTCCTCGGCGGCTGCGGCAGCGCGGTGCTGGCGGCGGCCTTTCCCGAACTCGGCATCGGATTTGCGGGTGTCGCGCTGGCGTTCGGCCTCACGGTACTCACGATGGCCTTCGCCATCGGTCACATCTCCGGTTGTCACCTCAATCCGGCAGTAACGGTCGGACTCTGGGCGGGTGGGCGGCATCCGGCCGCTGAAGTGTTCCCGTACATCGTCGCGCAGGTGCTCGGAGCGATCGCGGGTGCCTTCGTGCTCTACATGATCGCCACGGGCAAGCCCGGTTTCGACGTGAGCGGCGGCTTCGCCTCCAACGGCTACGGCGCCCACTCGCCGGGCGGCTATTCGATGGCGGCGTGCTTTCTCACCGAAGTCGTGATGACGATGATGTTCCTGGTGGTCATCCTCGGCGCCACCGATCGTCGCGCCCCGGCGGGTTTCGCACCCATCGCCATCGGCCTCGCCCTCACGCTCGTGCACCTCTTCAGCGTCCCGGTGACCAATGCCTCGGTGAACCCGGCGCGCAGCACGGCCCCGGCGCTGTTCGTCGGCGACTGGGCCCTCGGGCAGCTGTGGATGTTCTGGGTCGCCCCGATCTTCGGTGCGCTGATCGCCGGCTACCTGTATCGCTGGCTGGCCGAAAGCAAGTAACACGCAGCGGCGGCGGCGCGTGAGGCGCTGCCGCCTGTCACCCGCATCCGGCCGTCGGTGCCCAGGCTCCTCAAGTCGAAGCTCTTCATCGGGGGCGCATTCGTCGCGGCCCTCGTCGGCCTGTACGCGTTGCTCGGGTTCAAGGTCGCGCCCGGCATCGTCCGCGACCAGGCGATCAAGTTCGTCCGCGAGGACTACGGACGGGAACTCCGCATCGGAGCCGTTCGCATCGATCCGTTCCGGCTGCAGATCGAGATCCGCGACCTCGCGCTCCCCGACACGGACGGGAAGGCGATGCTCGCGTTCCGCCGGCTGTTCGTGGACTTCGAGCTTTCATCGGTCTGGGAACGCACCTTCGTCTTCAAGGCCGTACAGCTCGAGGCTCCGCTCGTGCGCGCGGTCATCCGCCCCGACGGCACCGTCAACCTGCTCGATCTGGCACCGAAGGGTGCGAAACCGAAGCAGGCCGGATCTGCGCCGCCGCGCGTGTGGCTGCAGTCCTTCGCGCTCGAAGACGGGCGCCTCGACATCGCCGACCTCGAGCGCGCGCGACCGTTCGAGCGGACGCTGGCGCCGGTCGCTTTCACGCTCAAGGACTTCCGCACGACGGCGGCCGGCGGCGGTTTCAGGTTTGAGGCGCTAGGCCAGCACGGCGAGCAATTCAGCTGGAACGGACGGTTTGCGGTCACGCCGGTGCTTGCCTCCGAAGGCGAGTTCGCCCTGGGAGGGATCCGCGCCAGGGACGTCGCGGAATACCTCGGGGATGCCCTGCCCTTCGGCCTGACCTCCGGACTGCTCAGCGAAGAGCGGCTGCGAGCGGACGTTCGAAT
>JBBIVG010000414.1:0-2276 GCA_037439865.1 Nevskiaceae bacterium | reverse complement strand
CTGCGGAATCTCCACGCGCCCCACGCGCTTCATCCGCCGCTTGCCCTCTTTCTGCTTCTCGAGCAGCTTGCGCTTGCGCGTGATGTCGCCGCCATAGCACTTGGCCAGCACGTTCTTGCGCAGCGCCTTCACGCTCGAGCGCGCGATGACGTGCGAACCGATGGCGGCCTGGATCGCGACCTCGAACATCTGCCGCGGGATGAGTTCCTGCATCTTGTCCACGAGCTCCCGCCCGCGCTGGTAGGCGCTCTCGCGATGCGTGATGATCGAGAGCGCGTCCACCTTGTCGCCGTTGATCAGGATGTCGAGCTTGACGAGCGGCGCCGCCTGGAAGCGCTCGAACTCGTAGTCGAACGACGCGTAGCCGCGGCTCACGGACTTGAGGCGATCGAAGAAATCGAGCACGACCTCGGCGAGCGGCAGTTCCCACTGCATCGAGACCTGGCTGCCGAGGTACTGGAGCTTGCGCTGCACGCCGCGCTTCTCGAGGCACAGCTTCATCACCGGGCCCACGTAATCCGGCGGCAGCAGCAGGTTCGCCACGATGATCGGCTCGCGGACCTCGGCGATCTTGTCCGGCGGCGGCAACTTGGCCGGGTTGTCGACGTAGAGTACCTCGCCGCCCGACGTCACCACCTCGTAGATCACGGTCGGCGCGCTCGTCACGAGGTCGATCTCGTACTCGCGCTCGAGCCGCTCCTGCACGATGTCCATGTGCAGCAGGCCGAGGAAGCCGCAGCGGAAGCCGAAGCCGAGCGCCGTCGAGACCTCGGGCTCGAAGTGCAGCGCGGAGTCGTTCAGCTTCAGCTTCTGCAGCGCGTCGCGGAACTGCTCGTAGTCGTCCGAGCGGACCGGGAAGAGGCCCGCGAACACGCGCGGCTTGATCTGCTTGAAGCCCGGCAGCGGAGCCGCGCACGGGCGGGCGTCGAGCGTGATCGTGTCGCCGACGGGCGCACCGTCGATCTCCTTCACGCCCGCGATGACGAACCCCACCTCGCCCGTGTACAGCGCCTCGGCGGCGACCGACTTCGGCGTGAACCGCCCGAGCTTGTCCACCTGGTGGGAGCGGCCCGTGGACCAGACGCGGATCTTCTGCCCCGTGCGGATCGAGCCGTTCTTGACGCGCACCAGCGAGACGACGCCCACGTAGCTGTCGTACCAGGAGTCGATGATCAGCGCCTGCAGCGGCCCGTCCGGGTCACCGTGCGGCGGCGGGATGCGCTCGATCAGCGCCTCGAGCAGGTCCGGCACGTTCTCGCCCGTCTTGGCGCTCACCCGCACGGCGTCGTGCGCCTCGATGCCGATGATCTCCTCGATTTCCTTGATGACCCGCTCGGGGTCCGCGGACGGAAGGTCGATCTTGTTCAGCACCGGAACGACCTCGAGTCCCTGCTCGATGGCCGTGTAGCAGTTGGCGACGCTCTGGGCCTCGACGCCCTGGGCCGCGTCCACCACGAGCAGCGCGCCCTCGCAGGCGTAGAGCGAGCGCGAGACCTCGTAGGAGAAGTCCACGTGCCCCGGGGTGTCGATCAGGTTCAACTGGTAGGTCTGGCCGTCGCGCGCCTGGTAACGCAGCGAGACGCTCTGCGCCTTGATGGTGATGCCGCGCTCGCGCTCGAGGTCCATGGAGTCGAGCACCTGCGCCTGCATCTCGCGGGCCTCGAGCCCGCCGCAGATCTGGATGAAACGGTCGGCGAGCGTGGACTTGCCGTGGTCGACGTGCGCGATGATGGAGAAATTGCGGATGAGGTTCATCGGTGCGGGCACTCCGGCCCGGCGCCGGTGCAAAGCGCGCGATTATACCCGGAGCGCGCTCCTGACCTGGGCTGGATCGTACCGGCCCTCGCAGGCCACCTTGCCGCCGACCTCGAGGACCGGGACCCGGAGACCGTAGCGGACTGCGAGCCCCGGGTCGCCGTCCACGTCCACGACCACGATCCTTCCCACCGAGGGACCCATCTCGAGCGACAGGCCCACCAGGAAGTCGTCGCAGAGGGGGCAGCCGTCCCGCACGTACAGCACCACATTGGGCGGACCGCCGGTCACGGCCGCTCCTCGAGCGCATGTCGAACGCGGATCCGGGGCGGGTACCGACGAGACCAGGCGCGGGCGGTCCAGACCCCCGCCGCCAACCCGGCGACGGCTGCCGCGAGCGCTGCGCCCTCCCCCGGACCGGCGCCGAGGCCCCGCCCCGCGAGTGCGCCGACCAGGAGCCCGGCGAGCGGCGGGAGATACGCGAGCGCCGCCGCCCTGAGCACCTCCCCATCGCGCGTCTC
>JBBIVG010000413.1:242-2309 GCA_037439865.1 Nevskiaceae bacterium | reverse complement strand
GGCTCTTGCCGCAGAAGGAGCAGTAGAGAAGCTTGCCGTCGTCGTGCTTGCCGCGTGAATCGTCCGCCATGCGTGACCTTGCTCCGACGCCCCTCAGGGCACACCCGGGGCCGCGAGCCGCGGACCCAGCAGGCTTATACCACGCGGCCGCTCATGCCGCAAAAAAGCCTGACTCAACAGCGACTTAAGTGCGCGATCGACCGCCCGGGTTGCGTCAGGCGCGGCTCGCCGTACCGGTCGCCCCGCGCTTCGCCAGCACGGCGTCGATCAGCCCGTACGCGATCGCCTGTTCGCCCGTCATGAAGTTGTCGCGGTCGGTGTCCGCCTTGATCTTGTCCATGGACTGGCCGGTGTGGTTCGCCAGGATCCGGTTGAGCCGCTCACGGGCATCGAGGATCTCGCGGGCGTGGATCTCGATGTCGGTCGCCTGGCCCTGGAAGCCGCCCAGCGGCTGGTGGATCATCACGCGCGAGTGCGGCAGGCAGAACCGCTTGCCCTTCGCGCCGCCGGCGAGCAGCACCGCGCCCATGCTGGCCGCCTGCCCCACGCAGATGGTGCTGATGTCCGGCTTGATGAACTGCATGGTGTCGTAGATCGCGAGGCCCGCGCTCACCGACCCGCCGGGCGAGTTGATGTAGATCGCAATGTCCTTCTCCGGATTCTCGGACTCGAGGAACAGGAGCTGCGCAACGACCAGGTTCGCCATGTAGTCCTCGACGGGCCCGACGAGGAAGATCACGCGCTCCTTGAGGAGCCGCGAGTAGATGTCGTAGGCGCGCTCGCCGCGGGCGGTCTGCTCGACCACCATGGGAACGAGATTGAGGTCGGTCGGCGGGGTGATGGGCATGGACAGTGACCAGCGGTTGGCGGTGAGCGGTTAGTCTACGGGAACGAATCGTCGATCACGCCCCGAAGTTCATCACTTCCTTGAACGTAGTCTCCTGGTCCGTGACCTTCGCGCGCTCGAGGAGGTAATCGACGACCTGGTCCTCGAGCACGAGGTTCTCGACCTGCCGCATGGCCTCGGCGTTCTGCCGGTAAGCCTTGAGGATCGTCTCGGGATCCGGGTAGGTCGCGGCCATGTCGGCGAGGCGGCTCTCGACGCGCGCGCGGTCGATCTTGATCTCGCGCGTCCTGATGAGCTCGCCGATCAGGATGCCGAGTGCGACGCGGCGGCGCGCCGGCTCGAGGAAAGGCTCGGGCGGCGGCACCTGCGACGCGTCCTTCGCGCCGATGCGGCGCGCCGTATCGATCTGCATCTCGCGCACCTGCGCGTCCACGAGGCCCATTGGCACTTCGACCGGGTTGGCCTCGAGCAGCTTGTCGAGCAGCTGCTGCTTGAGCCGGGCGCGGACGTTGTCGCCCAGCTCGCGCTTCATGTTGTCGGCCACCTCGCTGCGCAGCTGCGCCAGGCCGCCCTCGAGCACGCCGTACTCGCGGCAGAACTCGTCGTCGAGGTCGGGCAACCGCTTCTCCTCTACCTTCTTCATGTGGACGTCGAAGTCCGCGGTCCTGCCGGCGAGCGCCTTGTTGTGGTAGTCGTCCGGGTAGCGGACCGCCACCTTCCTCTGCTCGCCCGCCTTCATGCCGGTGATGCCGGCCTCGAATTCCTTCAGCATGCGCCCCCCGCCGAGCAGCACGGCGACGTCGTCCCCCTTGCTGCCCTCGAACGGCGCGCCGTCCATCAGGCCGACGAAGTCCATCGTGACGCGATCGGTCTCGCGGCTCTCGCGGTCCACGACCTCGAACTTCGGGCGCTGCTCGCGCAGGTTCTGCACCATCGCGTCCACGTCGGCGTCAGTGACCTCGGCGGCCGGGCGCATCACGGCGAGTCCGTCCACGTTCCCGAGCGACACCTCCGGGAACACCTCGAAGATGGCGCGATACTTCAGGTCCTCGCCCGGCGTGAGCGTGATCGGCTCGATCCTCGGGCCGGCGGCCGGCGTGAGCTTCTCCTGCGTGACCGCCTCGGCGAAGCTCGACTGCAGCAGGTCGGAGATCACCTCCTGGCGCACCTGGGCGCCGAACTGCTGGCGGATCACCTTGAGCGGCACCTTGCCGGGCCGG
>JBBIVG010000413.1:0-215 GCA_037439865.1 Nevskiaceae bacterium | reverse complement strand
CACCTGCTGCAGGCGCTGGTCCACGGCCTTCTCGACGTGCTCCTTCGGAACGCTCACTTCCATGCGGCGCTCGAGGGCGCCGGTCTGCTCGACGGAAACCTGCATGCTCATCGTTCCTCGGATGATCTGGGCCGGGGGCCGGGGCCGCCCGGAAAAGCCGTGTATTTTGCCACGGAATCGCCCGTCCCGGCGCGAGTACGCGGGGTGGTGCGAAA
>JBBIVG010000412.1:0-2317 GCA_037439865.1 Nevskiaceae bacterium | reverse complement strand
CCTGCAGCGGATGCTCGATCGCAAGCACGAGCGGCGTCAGGACCCAACGCGTCGCGAGGCGCAGCGAGGGATGTGCCGCGATGACTGCGGCAAGCGGCGGCGAGTGGCGGTAATAGAAGCGGATGAACGCGCGCCCGAACGCGTTCTGCTGCAGGTAGCGGTCGCGGAATTCGCGCAGGGCGGCGACGTGCGGCTCGAGCGGGGACCCGTAGGCTGCCGTGGCGATGAAGCAGGAGGCCGCGATGAAGGTGCCCTGGCACGCCGTGAATGGCGGGACGACCACGGTGGTTCGGGCCTGGTTGTTCGAGGTGTCGTAGTCGCTGTCGTTGCTGGACGCGGAAACGGTGAGCGTCAGCGACTGCTGCACCGCGTTGGCGAACGGGTCCGAGACCGCGCGCAGCGACACAGTCGCGCCGGCCGGCAGCAGCGCGATCGCGCAGCGCGTCCCGCTGCAGCGGGTGTCCTGGAAGCGAAGGTTTGGCGCCAGGACCGGGCTCTGGCCCAGGTCCACGAGGACGTCGCGTGCATCGTCCGGCCCGAGATTGCTGACCGCGACCGGAAAGTCGAGGTTCCGCCACGTGCCGCAGTCGGGGAAACCGATGGCACCGAATGCCACCGCGAGGTCCGCGCAGCGATCGGTCACGCTCCGGCGCACCGCCGCGGTCGCACGGTCGTTGCTGCGATGCGTGTCGCCCGGATCGCTGGTCGTGGCGACGTTGACGATGCACGCCGGCGGGTTGGCGACCGTGACGATCGCAGGGATGACGAGTGTCGCCGACGCGCCGGCGTTCAACGTACCGACCGTCCAGCTCCCGGCCACGGGATCGTAGGAGCCGATGCTCGGGAATGCGGCCGTGCCGGCGGGGATGGCCAGTTCCGGCGGCAGCTTGTCCTGCACCACGACGTTGGCGGCTGCGTCGGCGCCGACGTTACCCAGGCTCACCTTGAATTCGACCGGTTGCCCCGGCCCCGGTACGGGATCGCTGACTGACTTCCTGAGTTCCAGATCCGGCGCCGCAAACGCGGGGCCCAGGGCCACGGCCCAGGCCGCCGCCGCAATGACGCAACAGACGCCGCTCGCGCGGCGGCACCGGAGCCTCACCGCCCGTCCTCCAGGCCGACGATGCGATCGATTCTCCCGCTCCGGCCGCCCCGGTCGTGTACGTAATTGTCCTGCCAGGAGCCGCGCGACCCGGATGGCTCAGCGCCTGCGTCCGAGCCAGCGCTGCGACTTCTCGAGCGAGATCAGGTCGGCGGTCGTCGTGAGCCCGAGCCGCTGCGCGTGTTCCAGCGCGACCAACAGCAATTGCGCGTTCGCATAGGCGTCCGCGATCGCGTGGTGGCGGCCGATCGGCGGCAGCCCGCAGTGCCGCGCCCAGTCGTCGAGGGAATCGTTGGGCGTGCCGGGCACGAGCGCCGGAAGGATGGCCGCGAGGTCGAGGAAGCGGACCCTGACCCGGATGCCGAGGCAGGCGTGCAGTTCGCGCTCGAGGACCGTCGCGTCGAACTCCGCGCGAAACGCGACCGCCACGGCGCCGTCGAGGTACTGAAGGAACGAGACCAGCGCACCCACCGGATCCGCCCCGCAGCGCTGCTCCTGCCCGCCGATCTGGTGGATCAGGATGTTGCCCACGTCGCTCTCGCGCTCCTGCCGCACGACGACCTCGAATGCATCGTCGTGACGGATGGCCCGGGCGGCGACCGCCACCGCGCCGATCGAGATGATCCGGTCCGCGTGCATGTTCGGCCCGGTCGTCTCGAGATCGAGGGCCACGAAACGCGCCAGCGACAGCAGGCCCGAGTCGCTCCAGCGTTCCTCGGCAATCCGCTCGCGGGCGCGGATCCGCAGCAGGCGCAGGCCGTCCCGCACGGCCGGCGGCAGCGCCCGCCGCGTGCGCCGCGCCTCTAGCGAGCGCTGGAATGGCAACCGCATGATGCCTTGCGCACTTGCGCGGCCGTCACTGGCCGACGGTCTGCTCGAGGCGCTGCTGCAGCGAGCGCGCCTGGCGGAACGCCTCCTTCAGCATCCGCTTGTCGAGGTCGTTCAAGGTGTACGGGTCGATGCGGTTCACGACGGTCCGCGGCCGCTCGGCCGCATCGGCTTTCTCGGGCTCCAGCGCATCGCGCTGCGCGCGCAGCCGCAGCATCTGCAGGAAGTGGTAGGCCTCGACCGCCGAGTCCGTCTCGCGCTCGTCGATGTTGAGCCGCCGTCCCGCGAGACGGAGGCGCTGCGCTGTGTTGGTGTCCGCGATGCCGAGAGCGAGCGCGAACGCGCGCGCGGCGTCCACGAAGATGCGCGTGCCGTGGGTCTTGAGGT
>JBBIVG010000411.1:0-2329 GCA_037439865.1 Nevskiaceae bacterium | reverse complement strand
TGACAAGGTCAAGGAAATGAAGGCGATGTTCATCGAGGAGGCGAAGAAGTACCAGGTCTTCCCGCTCGACGCCTCGGTCGCCGGCCGCATCGTCGCGCCGCGGCCGAACATCACGGCTGGACGCAGCGAGTTCGTCTACACCCGGCCGATGGTCGGACTGCCGCAGGGCGATTCACCATTCCTGCTGAACAGTTCCTACACCATCACGGCTGACGTCACGGTTCCCCAGGGCGGCGCCGAAGGCATGATCCTGACTTCGGGGGGACGCTTCGGCGGCTACGGCTTCTACCTGCTCAAGGGCAAGCCGGTGTTCCTGTGGAACCTGGTGGACCTCAAGCGGTTGAAGTGGGAAGGCGCCGACGCGCTGGCCCCGGGACGCCACACCGTCACGTTCGACTTCAAGTACGACGGCCTCGGCGCCGGCACGCTCGTCTTCAACGACTTCAGCGGCGTCGGCCGGGGCGGCACCGGCACGCTGAGTGTCGACGGCAGGGTCGTGGCGACCCAGCCGATGGAACACACGTTGCCGATGATCCTGCAGTGGGACGAGGCGTTCGACGTGGGCTCCGATACGCTCACCGGCGTGAACGACGCCGACTACCTGCCACCGTTCCCGCTGACCGCCAAGCTCAACAAGCTGACGCTCAAGGTGGACCGGCCGAAGCTCTCGCCGGCGGACATCCAGAAGCTGGAGGCCGCGATGAAGGAGAAGGCCAAGGCCGAGTGATCGAACCCGGGGACTGTCCCCTTTGAGGCCTGAGAAGGGGCAGCGCGAGCTGCCCCTTCTTTTTTTGCCACCGATGGGGACCGTGCCCCATGCATGCGGGCACAATGAGATGCGGCGCTGCCCGAGTCGAGGCGGACCTGTGGAATTCAAGAGCCGGCGCATCGGCGTAAACGACATCGAGCTGAACGTCGTCATCGAGGGCGAAGGTCCGGACGTGCTGCTCGTCCACGGCTTCCCCGACGATCACGCCGTGTGGCGCAAGCAGATCCCTGCCCTGGTGGCCGCGGGTTACCGGGTCATCGCGCCGGACACCCGCGGCTGCGGCGAGAGCGCGATCGCGCCCGGGGTGAGCGATTATCGGGTCGAGCAATTGGTCGCCGACCTCGTGGCGCTGCTCGACGTCCTCGGCGTCGGCAAAGTGCGGGTCGTCGGGCACGACTGGGGAGCGATCCAGGGCTGGCAACTGGCGATCCGCCACCCCGAACGGGTCGAGCGCTTCGTTGCGCTTTCGGTCGGCCACCCGAATGCCTACGGACGGGGCGGTCTCCTGCAGAAGTTGCGGGGCTACTACGTGCTGCTGATCCAGCTGCGCGGCCTGATGGAATTCATCTCGGCGCGATCCGACTTTCGGATGCTGCGTCGCCTCGCCGGATTTCCAGAGGAGTTCCCCCGCTGGAAGACGCTGCTGTCGCGGCCAGGTCGGCTGACCGCCGGGTTCAACTACTACCGCGCCAACGTCGGTCTGCTGTACCGCGCCGACCACCCGGCAGCGCGCGTCCCCGTGGTCGGCATCTGGAGCAGCGGCGACCGCTTCCTCGTCGAAAGGCAGATGAAAGGCTCGCAGCGGTACTGCGCCGCTGAATGGCAGTACGAACGGCTCGACGGCGCCAATCACTGGCTGCAATTGTCCGCACCGGAGGAAGTGAACGCCCTCCTGCTGAAGCACCTGGGCTGACGCGTTAGACTCGCCACATGGGCAACACTCTCGACGTCCTCGCCTCGACGCTGTCCTCTTCGCTGCGCTGCTGGCGCGGCACGAACTCCCGGCCCGCGAGCAAGCAACCAGCAAAGCCTCTCCAGCTCTACGAGTTCGAAGGCTGCCCCTACTGCCGACTGGTGCGGGAAGCGCTGACGGAACTCGACCTCGACGCGATGATCTTTCCGTCACCGCACGGCGGCAAGCGCTTCCGGCCCCGGGTGCAGGAACTCGGCGGCAAGCAGCAATTCCCATTTCTCGTCGATCCGAACACCGGCGAAAAACTGTACGAGTCTGCCGACATCATCGAGTACCTCTACGACCGGTACGGCGGGCGGCCCGCTCCGTCGCGCCTGCTGCGCCCGCTCGACGTCTCCTCGTCAGTCCTCGCCGCGCTCCCGCGGTTCGCGGCGGGCGCACGCGCTCGCCCCTCGCGGGTGCCGAAGAAGCCGCTCGAGCTGTACAGCTTCGAGTCGAGCCCTTACTCGCGACGCGTACGCGAGATGCTCTGCGAACTCGAGATCCCGTACCTGCTCCACAGCACCGGCAAGGCCCTGTGGCAGGATCTGGGTCCGCCGTCGCTGCGTGCGACGTTTTTCCCACACCTGCCGATCGAAGGCCGCAAC
>JBBIVG010000410.1:0-2357 GCA_037439865.1 Nevskiaceae bacterium | reverse complement strand
CCAGCTTTACGCCCAGCGTCGAGATGCCGTGGTCGTCGACCTCGAAGTAGTTGATCTGGTCGCTACGGCCCTTCTCGCCCGGCTCGGTGTAGAACCGGGTGCCCGAGCCGCCTCCGGACAGGGGCACCGCGTTGATCGTCGTCGCATCGACCACGCCCGGCAGGGAGCGCAGCACCTGCACGTCCTCGCGCATCACGGCCTCGCCGTTGAACTCGCGACCAACCGCCGCGAAGGACACGACGAACAGGTTCGCGACGTCGAGCCCCGGGTCGCGACCGATGCGCTCGAGACGCTGGCCGATGATGAACAGCGCGTTCACCGTGATGGCGAGCGCGAGCGCGATCTGCAGTGCGACGAGGATCGCCCCGGTCGGGCTGCGCCGCATGGCGCTCAGGATCGGATGGAGTTCCATGGGTCGGTCCTCACTGAGTCTTGAGATACACGGCGGGCGCCGTGCGGCCGATGCGCCAGGCGGGATAGAGGCCCGCGACCACGCCCGCCGCGAGCGACAGCACGAGCGTCGCCAGCACCACGGCCGGGTCGATGCTCGTGAGGCGCTGGTACGAATCGGCGTCCGGCCCGTAGATGGCGCGAATGCCGGCGAGGCCCGCCACCGCGAACAGCAGGCCCAGGACACCGCCGCCGAGGCTGATGAGCGCGACCTCGGCGAGGTGCTGACGCACGATGTCGCGACGGCTGGCCCCGAGCGCCCGGCGCAGGCCCGTGAGCGGCGCGCCGTTCAGGAACTTGGCGAGCAGCAACCCCACGACGTTCACCAGGCACACCGCCAGGAACAGCAGCGCGATGCCGATCAGCACCTTGTTGTCCTTCTTCACGACGTCGTTGAAATCGAGCCACTGCTCGACGTTGAAGAGCCGGTTGTTCAGCGGCCGCGGCAGGCGACCCGCGGCTTTCTGCGTCCGCGCATAGTTGTCGAGGAACACCTGGAACCTGTCGCGGTCGGCCTTCGTCGGCAGCTCGGCCCACATCATCAGCCAGATGCACTCCGAGTTGAGAAAGTCCTGCACGGAATCGATCTTCTCGCTCTTCCAGCAGTTGGTGTTCCCGTACACCGGCAGCTCGTGCGCTATGCCCCAGCGCAGCGGCAGGTACGCATCCTCGGGCTCTTCGAACGAGCCGTTGTTCAGGTCGTAGAAGCTGGGACTCGGGGCCCACGGCTTCAGCACGCCCGTGACGCGGAAATCCTCGTCGCCCACGCGCACGGTCTTACCGACGCTGTTCTCGCCGCCAAAGAGCTTTTGGTTCGTGTCGCTGCTCAGCACGATGACGGGCTCCGGCCCCGTATCGGCCGACGCATCCCACCCGCCGCCGTATGCGAACGGCACGTCGAACATCGGAAAGAAGCCGCCGGTGGTGGCGCGAAGTTTCCCGAGGAAGGGCTTGCTGCCTGCCCGGTTGGAGCCGAGCACCGCCCCCGACTTGAACATCACGACGGTTCGCTTCGGGATGTCGGATGCCTCGAGCGCCATGGCGTCACGGTGCGTGAGCAGCGATGGCGGCATGTCCGGCTTGTCCTTGTCCGCGGGTTCCTCCGGCGACCAGCTGTCGATCGTGACCTCGTAGAGCTGGTCGCTCTTCCACTCGATCGGATTCGTCGCCATCGCGTGGTAAACGGTGAACGTGATCGCGCAGACGGCGATCCCGAGGGCGACCGCGACCATCATGAGGGCGGAGAGTCCCGGGTGACGCTTCAGGCTGCGGATCGCGAGCTGAAAATCGTAAGCGAGCATCGGGGGCTCCGTCAGGCGTAGGCCGTCGCTTCGAAGTGCGCGTCGACAGGCAGCGGCTCGTACGGCTTGTAGTCGGTGATCTGCCCGTCGATGACCTGCACGTTGCGGTGCGCGCGGCGTGCGAGCTCCGGGTCGTGCGTCACCATGATGATCGTCGCGCCCATGCCGTTGATCTGCTCGAGCAGGTCCATCACCTGGCGCGCCATGAGCGAGTCGAGGTTGCCGGTCGGCTCGTCCGCGAGCAGGATCGCCGGGTCGCCCGCGAGCGCACGCGCGATGGCGACGCGCTGCTGCTGTCCGCCCGAGAGCTGCGACGGCAGGTGCTTCATCCGCGAGGTGAGGCCGACGAGATCGAGCGCGGCGGTGATCCGCTCGCGTCGCTCAGCCGAGGGCATGCGCCGGTAGCGCAGCGGAACGTCCACGTTGTCGAAGACGTTCAGGTCCGGGATCAGGTTGAAGCTCTGGAAGATGAAGCCGATCTTGTGGTTGCGAACCTGCGAGCGCCGGTCATCGTCGAGGCTGCCGACGTCCTCGCCGTCGAGCCGGTACGTCCCGCTGTCGAAGCTCTCGAGCAGTCCCGCCACGTTCAGGAACGTCGTCTTGCCC
>JBBIVG010000409.1:0-2362 GCA_037439865.1 Nevskiaceae bacterium | reverse complement strand
CGGGAGTACCAGCCGACGATCTCCCCCGTGACGCCGTCGCGATCCAGTTTCACTTCACTGTCGACGGTCGTGACCGACTCCGGTGCGAGATCGGGGTTTGGGATGTTGAAGCGGTTGCCGGGGCGGTCACCGAAGGTTCCGAGGTCGAACACGTTCGGCGCGCGGAAGCCTCGGCCGAGGTTCGCAACCAGCTTCAGGCCGTCGGCGACGAGGTAGGCCACTCCGAGGTTGCCGCTCAGGTCGCGGGAATCGACCTCGACGCCCACGCCGGTAGCATCGGCCGGCAGCTCGGTCCGGCTCCACGACCACCGAAGCCCGCCGATCACGTCCAGTCGGTCGCTGGCGGTCCAATCGTCCATCGCGTAGATGCCAAGCTGGTCCATCGTCGACCCGTCGGGGAAACGCGGGGCCCGGACGGTCTCGACGCCGGTGTCGATATTGGTCCGCACGCGCGAACTGTCGACCTCGTCGTCGTACCAGTCGGCGCCCCAGGTGAGGTAATGGCGGGCGGCGAGGCGCTTGCCGGCCTGGAAGGTCACGCCCCAGCTCGTGTCCCGGTTGCGCTCGCGGTCCTGGTTGGCCGATCCGAATTCGCGCGTGCGACGGTCGTCGTCGATGACCTGGCGCCCCACGTGCGCCTCGGCGTCGTCCCAGAGCGGCGTCGGCCCGCTGCCCTTCCAGCGCAGCTGCACGAGCTCGCGCCGCTGCGGTTCGAACCAGAACACGGCCGAGTTGGGCTGCGACTGGCCGTAGCCCAGCGTGAGCTCGTCGTAGCGCGGCGTCTTCGGCTGCTCCGAATACTGCGCCGACAGCATGAGTTCGTGCCCTTCGGCCACGAGCCCGCGCACCTTGAGGTCGGCCGAGCGCTGGCTGTAGCTCGTGTAGGGCAGCGTCTCGCCGCCGCCCACGCGCCGGTCGTGTACGCTCTGGTAGGTTCCGCCGCCGCTCAGGACGAACGACGAATGCCCGGCGGCACCCTCGGCCCGCGAGAGCGTCGATTCATCGGCACTGCCGTAGATGGTCCGCAGCGAGCCTCGGGCCTGCCACGCGGGCCCATCGAAGGTCGGTTCCGCGGACAGCATGTGCACGACGCCACCCATCGCGTCGCTGCCGTAGAGCGACGACATCGGACCGCGCACGACTTCGAGTTGCCCGAGCATCTGGCTGTCCACCAGCGAGATGTACTGGTTGGGAGCGTTGCGGAAGATCGCATTGTTGAGGCGGAAACCATCGACGCCCTGCAGCACCTCCGAACCCTTGAGGCCGCGCACGATCACCACACCCTGCCCGGGCGTCGTCTGCTGGTACCAGGTGCCCGCCCGCCCCTGCAGCAGTTCCATCACCGTCTGCGGCGCGGCCGCGCGGATCGCGGCACGGTCGAGGACGTCGGTGGCGACGGGCACGTCGAATGTGGACTCGGGGCGGCGCGTCGCCGTGACCTGGATCGTTTCCAGCACGTCGTCCGCCGCCACCGGCGCGACGGGCAACATCCCTCCAAGGACCAGCACCAGTTTCCTGTCGATCACGCGCGATCTCGGTTCAGTGGGGGCCGGGGAAGAATTCTCGCGTCCGCCCGGTCAGCCGGTAATAGACGAGCCCTACCCATTCGTGCAGCGCTGTGTCGAGGAGCGCGAGGTTGTCGGCGATCTGGAACGTGCCGGCGTCGATGCCCCCCAGCACGACGTGATAGTCCGCAGGCTGCGGCACCACTTCCCAACCGGCTGCCCGGAAACAGGCAATCGTACGCGGCATGTGCATGGCCGACGTCACGACGACCCACACCTCGCCGGGCTTCGGCTGCACGAGTGCCATGGTGTTCGAGGCGTTGTCGCAGGTATCGGTCGAGCGCTCTTCGAACGTCAGCCGCGACGGATCGATGCCGATGCTCGAGAGCATCTGGTGCGCCACAGCCGTCTGCCCTTCCTCTCCGGTTTCCGGATCGATCGGAGGCCCGCCCGTGAACACGATCCGGGCGTCTGGGTAGCGAGCCGCGAGTCGTAGCGTCGTCGTGTAGCGTCCGGCTGCCGAACTGAACTGGGGCTCGCCATACTCGACCGTTGCGGACGGCCGCTCGGCTCCGGAGAGCAGAACGATTCCGGCGATGTGCTGAGGCAGCTTCGGCTGCGGGAAGCGGGTCTCGAGCGCGTGCGCGAGGAAGTGCGAGGTCGGGAGGAAGCCGAAGACGAACAGCCCAGCGCCGCCGATGACTGCCAGCCGCCGCCCTATCTCACGCGCGCGGCCGCCCTGCCGGCCCACGGCCAGCAGCAACCCGCCGGCGATCGCAACGCCGAGCAGGATCTGCGAAGGGCTGAGCAGCGACCAGATCAGCCAGCGCAGGCTCACCCAGGCTCACCGCCAATCA
>JBBIVG010000408.1:0-2386 GCA_037439865.1 Nevskiaceae bacterium | reverse complement strand
GTAGCGTGACGAACGGCTCGGTGACGGCACGCGGCGAGGTGACCTTGAGCACGTCCTGCCCGTCGGGGCGACGCACCACGCGGAACGTGAAATCCGAGAGATAGGCCGGCTTGTCGAGGCCGTAGCGCGAGAACGTGTCGTTCGACGCCAGCGACGCGCGCAGCGCCGACAGGTCCTCGTCGGCCGCCGAGACGAGGTCGATGTCGGCATCGAACGGCTGGTTCAGGGCCGAATTGAGGTGGATCTCGCCGAGCCCGAGCGCGTACAGCGCGGTCGGCGACATCACGGCGCTCAACAACAGGACACGGCGAACGGCTGACTTCATCGATGCTCCCGGCATTTCCCCTGCCCCGCCGCGCCGGACGGCATGTCCGCCAGGGCCAGGGCTCGTGACTGCTGCGAATTGAACATAACTATAGCTGACCGCCAAACGCGCGCCCACAGCCCATGGGCGGGGTCACCGACGCTTTGTAGCGCTTTGCCGCCCGGCGTGGCCGGACGCGCTGCACAGTTCCGAGCTTTGGGAGCCGTCAACGGCGACGGGTGATCACGGGCGTGGAGGCGCGGACGTCCGCGTTCTGGGCGCGGTGCCGCAGGCAGTGATCCATCAAGACCAGCGCAAGCATCGCTTCGGCGATGGGGACGGCCCGGATGCCGACGCACGGGTCATGCCTCCCGGTCGTGCTCACCTCGACCGGACGCCCCTCGAGGTCGATGGTCCGTCCCGGGATCACGATGCTCGAGGTCGGCTTGAGCGCCAGGCTCACGACGACGTCCTGCCCGGACGAGATCCCGCCGAGCGTGCCGCCCGCATGGTTCGATGCGAAGCCCGCCGGCGTGAGCTCGTCCCGGTGCTGCGAGCCGCGCTGCTCGACCGCGGCAAAACCGTCGCCGACCTCGACGCCCTTCACGGCATTGATACCCATCATCGCGTGCGCCAGGTCCGCATCGAGGCGGTCGAAGACGGGTTCGCCCCATCCGGGCGGCACGCCCGTCGCCACCACGGTGACCCGCGCCCCGATCGAGTCGCCGTCGCGACGCAGCTGGTCGATCAACGCCTCGAGATCGCCGACGCGCGCCGGGTCCGGACAGAAGAACGGGTTGCGGTCCACCTCCGCGAGATCCACGGGCTCTATGCGTACCGCGCCGACCTGCGCGAGATAGCCGTAGATCGTGACGCCGACGCGCTCCGCCAGGTACTTGCGCGCGATGGCGCCGGCCGCGACGCGCATGACCGTCTCGCGCGCCGACGACCGCCCGCCGCCGCGATAGTCGCGGAAGCCGTACTTGTGCTGGTAGGTGTAGTCGGCATGGCCGGGACGGAAGCGGTCCTTGATCTTCTCGTAGTCGTAGGAGCGCTGGTCCTCGTTCTGCACCAGGAGCCCGATCGGCGTGCCGGTCGTGCGCCCTTCGAAGACGCCTGAGAGGATCCGCACCTGGTCCGGCTCGCGTCGCTGGCTCGTGTAGCGCGACGTGCCGGACCGGCGACGCTCGACGTCCCGCTGGAGGTCGTCCTCCGTGAGTTCGAGGCCCGGCGGGCAACCGTCCACCACGCAGCCGAGCGCCGGACCGTGGCTCTCGCCGAACGTCGTGACCGTAAAGAGGTGACCGAAGGTATTGCCCGACATCAGTGCAGCTCCGAACGTCTCAGCATGAACACGCCGCCCCCGCCGTGCTCGAACTCGAGCCAGGTGAAGGGCAGCTTCGGGAAGGCTTCCTGCAGGCGCACGTCGCTGTCGCCCACCTCGACGAAGAGCGCGCCGCCTGGCTCGAGGTGCCGCTTCGCGCCGGCGAGTATGCGCCGCACGACGTCGAGGCCGTCGCGCCCCGCGCGCAGCGCCAGCTCCGGCTCGCGGTGGTATTCCTCCGGCAGCGAGAGCATCTCGGCTTCGCTCACGTAGGGCGGGTTCGAAACGATCAGGTCGTAGCGCCGGCCTGCGACGGGCTCGAACACGTCGCCCTGCAGCAGCCGGACGCGCCGCCCGAGCCGGTGTTTCGCGACGTTGCGCCGGGCGACCTCGAGCGCGTGGCTCGACACGTCGACCGCGTCCACCACCGCCCTCGGAAAGGCCTTGGCACAGGCGATCGCGATGCAGCCGGAGCCCGTGCCGATATCGAGGATCTGGCGCACGCGCGACGGCTCGATCCAGGGCGCAAATCGCGCGTGGATCAACTCGGCGAACGGCGAGCGCGGCACGATCACCCGCTCGTCGACCTCGAACTCCAGTCCGGCAAACCACATGCGGCCCATGAGATAGGCCGCAGGCACCCGGCGCTCGATGCGCTGGTTGACAAGGCGCTGGCCACCAACCGCGATTTCATCGCCCCGACGCTGCACCGCCGCAAGCCGGAAGCGAGCGAGGCTCAGGCGCTCGCCGCGCTCGAT
>JBBIVG010000407.1:0-2392 GCA_037439865.1 Nevskiaceae bacterium | reverse complement strand
GTCCGCCTGGATCAGTGGGCTGGTGGGCGGCAATTCCGTGGCAGCCAACCTGTTCGCGGCCGTGTCGGGCGCGTTCATGTACTTCGCCACCCTGACCGAGGTGCCCATCGTGCAGGGCCTGGTGGGCAGCGGCATGGGCGCCGGGCCGTCGCTGGCGCTGCTGCTGGCCGGGCCTGCGCTCAGCCTGCCGAGCATGATCGTGATCAACTCGATTCTCGGCCCGAAGAAGGCGGTCACCTACATCGCGCTCGTCATCGCCATGGCGGCGCTCTGTGGCTGGGGCTACGGGCTCCTGATGTCCTGACGCGGGCACGACCCGCGGGAGAAGACGATGAAGATCCAGATTCTGGGTTCGGGCTGCGCGAAGTGCCGACAACTCACGGCAGTGGCAGAGCAGGCGGCACAGGACCTCGGCATCGCCTACGACCTTGAGAAGGTCACCGACATGAAGCGTTACCCCGAGTTCGGCGTGATGTTCACTCCGGCGCTCGTGATTGACGGTGTGGTGAAGCTCAGCGGCAAGGTGCCCTCGCTCGATGAGGCGAAGAAGCTCTTGAGCTGACGATGAAGACGGTCCTCAAATGGGCGCTGCTGGCGCTCGCCGCCGTGGGGTGCTGGGCGGCGATCCAGCAGGCGCGCCAGGTGGCCGATCTGCCTGCGGTTCCGCAGACCGTCGTCACGACGCGACCAGGCGCGGCCCCTGACGTCATCCAGGTGACTTATTTTAGCAGCGACGTACGTTGCGCCACCTGCGTGCGAATCGAGCGGCTCACCCGGGAATGCGTCGAGCGCAATTTCGCTCCGGAGATCCAGAGCGGCCATGTTCAGCTCCGTACCGTAAACCTGGATTCGCCTGGCAACGAGCACTTCATCCAGGACTACCAGCTCATCAGCAAGACCGTGATCGTCTCCGACCTCGCGAAAGGGCAGGAAGTCGATTGGGAGAACTTGCAGGACGTCTGGACCAAGCAAAAGGACGAGAGAGCCTTCGAGGCGTACGTCGTAGATGCCGTGCGAAGGCACCTGGGCGCATCGACGTGACGCTGATTGGCGCGAGCCTCGCAGCCGCCTGGTTGGGACTGCTGACGTCGGTCAGCCCGTGCCCGCTCGCGACCAACATTGCGGCCGTCTCGTTCCTCGCACGGCGACTCAACACCAGTCGCCGCGCCACGCTGGGCGTCATCAGCTACGCGGCCGGCCGGGCGACGGCCTACGCAACGATTGGGTTGCTGGTGGCGTGGGGTGTCGCCGCGGCCCCAACGACGTCCCGAATACTGCAGTCTGCACTGGAGCCTTTCATCGGCCCGTTCCTGATCGTGGTGGGGCTGGTGCTGCTCGGTTGGATTCCGCTGAACCTGAATTTCGGTCCGGCGAAGCCCGGCGCGACCGAGGGTCTCGCTAACCGTGGCCTGCCCGGAGCATTCCTGCTGGGTGTTCTGTTCGCGATCACGTTCTGCCCGACCTCCGCGGCCTTGTTCTTCGGCAGCCTGCTGCCGCTGTCGCTGACCGCGCCGACCCTGTTGCCGCTCTTCGTAATCTACGGGCTCGCAACAGCGCTCCCCGTCGCGGTCGTCGCCCTGGCCGTGTTGTTCGGGGCTCAGGCGGGTGCGAAGCTCGTCGGTGGCCTGCAGCGCTGGCAGGGGATGCTGCAGACGGCGAACGGCTGGCTCATCGTCGCGATCGGCATCTATCTGACGCTCTCCGGCACGCTCGGCGTCATCTAGCCACGTGGCCGGCGCGTAGGCGCTGATCGGCGCCTCGAATTTCGTCGAGCTCGCGGGGGCTGCGGCCATCAGCCTGTTCGGCTTTGAATCGGGGCCGCCCTCGCCACCGTCGCAGGCGTGCTGATCGAGGTCCCGGTCATGTTGCTCGTGGTACGCGTCGTCAATTCGAGCAAGGGCTGGTACGAGGCAGGCCTTCGCTAACGTGGGCTAGGCTGCGCTCTCGGGATCTCGTCATCCTGTGGTCGTTGCTGCGGGCCTTCGACGGGGTGAATGCCCGTACTTAGGAGTTCGGTCCTGATCTCCGGTGTGATCTCGAACTGCAGTCCCGAACTGCTCGGGTCCATCAGTGCAGGGATTCGGATTCCGCAGCAATGGCCCTCGACACGGAAGGCGTCTGTCGCGATCGCTGGACCCTTGATCTCAGCCATTCTCACGATCCCCATTTCGACGAGGCGGTTCGTCCGCGTGACATGCCGTATCCAAGCTTATCTCCCTGCAGAACCGACGAGCGAATCCGGAGAAGTCGGTGTCAGCGTCAAGGATTCTCAGGTTACACGCGGCCGCCACATCGGCGGCGCCTCTTTTACCGTGTCGGGAGTGTCCGCCTTCGATGACGCGACCGGCGGCTTCGGGTCGGATTCCGCCGTTGACTGGGGGCGGGAGAGCGG
>JBBIVG010000406.1:0-2414 GCA_037439865.1 Nevskiaceae bacterium | reverse complement strand
ATCATCCGCCGCCTGCTGCAGGCCCACGGCGCGGAGATGGTGCACCTCGGTCACAACCGCAGCGTCGCCGACATCGTGCGCGCCGCGATCCAGGAGGACGCGGACGGCATCGCCGTGAGTTCCTACCAGGGCGGGCACAACGAGTACTTCCGCTACATGGTGGACATGCTGCGCGACCTCGGTGCCGGGCACATCCGCATCGTGGTCGGCGGCGGAGGCACGATCGCGCCGCACGAGATCGAGGAATTGCATGCGTACGGTGTCGAGCGAATCTACTCGGCGGAGGACGGGCGCAGGCTCGGCCTCGACGGGATGATCGAAGACGTCATGCGGAGGGTGCGCCTGCATCGGCGCCCCGCGTTCGAGTTCGGGCCAGTCGGCCCGCGCGATCACCAGCAGATTGCGCGCACGATTTCCGCGCTCGAGACCGGGGACGAAAGTACCGGGTTGCGCGAGACCCTGCGCAAGGCGGTGGCGCGCTCCTCGCACCGCGCGCAAGTGGTCGGCATCACAGGGACCGGCGGCGCGGGAAAGTCGAGCCTCACCGACGAGTTGCTGATGCGCTTCGTCCGCCACTTCCCGGACCGCAACATCGCCGTGGTGGCCATGGATCCGACGCGCCGGCGCAGCGGTGGCGCGCTCCTCGGCGATCGCATCCGCATGAACTCGCTCGCGGCCGAGCAGGTGTTCATGCGGTCGCTCGCGACGCGCCGGCAGAACCTCGCGACGAGCGCGGTTCTCGCCGACGTGCTGGGTCTGCTGAAGTACGCCGGATTCGACCTCGTCGTCGTGGAGACGGCCGGCATCGGCCAGAGCGACTCGGAGATCGTGGACCTCGTGGACGTGCCGATGTACGTCATGACGAGCGAGTACGGCGCGGCGAGCCAGCTCGAGAAGATCGACATGCTCGACTTCGCCGAGCTGATCGCGCTCAACAAGTTCGAGAAGCGGGGCGCGGAGGACGCGCTGCGCGACGTGCGCAAGCAGTGGCGCCGCAACCACGCGGCGTTCCAGTTCCCCGACGCCGAGGTCCCGGTCTTCCCGACCATCGCGAGTCGCTTCAACGACCCGGGCGTGAACCGGCTGTTTGCGACGCTCTGTGCCAGGCTCGGCGAGCGGAGTGGCGATGCGAAGCGCTGGGCCGTGGACGACCCCGGCCCCGTCGAACTCGTCGAACGTCACGCACTCGTGCCGGCGGAACGCACGCGCTATCTGGCCGAGATCTCGGCGAACGGGCGACGGGCGGCGACGGACCTGCACCACCGGTCGGAGGCCGCGAGCCGCGCGAACAGCCTCTACGAGACGCTGCGCACGCTGCAGGATCCGCAGCTGCCGGCGCCGCTCGACCGGTTCCCGGACGCCGCACTGACCGGCGGGACGGATGCGACTCTCGTCCGCCTGCGTGACGCGTACAACGACGCGCTCGACTCCGTCGGCCCGGAGGCGCTGGACCTCCTGCGCCATTGGCCGGCGGTCGCCCGGTCCGCCACCGATCCCGAGTACTGCTACGTCGTGCGCGGGCGCGAGATCCGCGGCGACAACTACACGGAGACGCTGAGCCACAGCAAGGTGCCGAAGCTGGCGGTGCCGGCGTACCGAGACTGGGGCGACCTGCTCACGTTCCTGCTCAAGGAGAACCTGCCGGGCCACTTCCCGTACACGGCGGGCGTGTATCCCTACCGGCGCGAAGAGGAAGACCCGACGCGCATGTTCGCGGGCGAGGGCGGGCCGGAGCGCACGAACCGGCGCTTCCACCTCCTGGCGTCCGGGCACGGGGCGGCGCGCCTCTCGACGGCGTTCGACTCGACCACGCTCTACGGCGAGGATCCGGACGTACGCCCGGACATCTACGGCCGCATCGGCAATTCGGGCGTGTCGATCGCCACGCTCGACGACATGAAGAAGCTCTATTCGGGCTTCGATCTCTGCGCGCCTGCGACGTCGGTCTCCATGACCATCAACGGCCCGGCGCCGATGATCCTCGCGATGTTCATGAATACGGCGGTGGACCAGCGTGTCGAACGCCATCTCCGCGAGACGGGTCAGTGGGCGCAGGCGGAGAAAAAGATTTCCGAGCTCTACCGCGGCCGGGAGCGTCCCACGTACAAGGGTGAACTGCCGCAGGGCCACGACGGTTCCGGGCTCGGGCTGCTCGGTGTCACGGGCGACCAACTCCTCGATCGCGGAACCTACGAGCGCATCCGCGCCGAGGCGCTTGCGCAGGTCCGGGGCACGGTGCAGGCCGACATCCTCAAGGAAGACCAGGCGCAGAACACCTGCATCTTCTCCACGGAGTTCGCGCTCCGGATGATGGGCGACGTCCAGCAGTTCTTCAGCGACCACGGAGTGCGCAACTTCTACTCGGTATCCATCTCCGGGTATCACATCGCAGAAGCTGGGGCGAACCCGATCTC
>JBBIVG010000405.1:0-2450 GCA_037439865.1 Nevskiaceae bacterium | reverse complement strand
TTCTGCTTCGGGATCGCCGGGAGGAGTTGCAGGGGCCTCGTCCGTCGGCACCAGCGAGAACGAGCGGCGCTCGAGCCACTCGATGAGCGGACGGAAGCTGTCCAGGTCTTCCTGGAGCAGCGCCCCCTTCATCTCGTGCAGCCCCATGCCTGTCTCGGCGGAGCGGACATAGGCCTGCGAGTCGCGCAGCACGGCGGCGACCGGGATCCTCATCGACTGGAGGAAACGCATCAACGACTGGAACGCCTTTGTGTAGCGCCGCGCCCGGTTCGCCACGATCACCAGCCGCTTCTCGGACCGATGCACCTTGCCGACGAGCAGCAGGTCGGCAATGCAGCGCGACGCGGCGTGAATGTCGATGTCCGACGGCAGCACCGGCACGACGATCGCGCCCGCATCGCGTACGACCTCGGGCATCTGCAGCGCCGTCAGGGCCGCCGGCGTGTCCACGATCAGGCGCTCCGTTCCGGGGGGGGCGCGCAGCGCGAATGAACGCGTGACCCCCATGCGCTGCTCGTAGGCGGCAATGGGATGGATCACGGGCAGTTCCGGCGGACGAACCTTGAGCCACCGGATGCTGGACCCCTGGGGGTCCATGTCCATCAGCGCCACCTTGAGGCCCCGCCATGCGTAGTACGCCGCCAGGTTGGTGGCGAGCGTCGACTTGCCCGACCCGCCCTTCGGGTTGAGCACGACGATCTTCTGCAGGGGTGACTGCTGCTCCGGCATCCGTTTCGGTTTCCGTTCGTGACCGTAACCGACGCGCCTCAATCCGGCAAGCCGATTGCGGCGAACTGGGCGGCATGACGACTCGAATCGGCCCCGCCCCGCTCTCCCGCCTGCTCGACGCGAGCATCCTCTTTTCCTTCGACCGCAGCGGCTTCCGGCGACACGCCGCCCGCTTCGATCGGTCCGACCTGGACGTGGACCTGGCCGGCCGGATCTGCCTGGTCACTGGCGCAAACTCGGGCATCGGCCGCGAGTGCGCGCTCGAACTCGCACGTCGCGGTGCGACCGTCTGGATGCTCTGCAGGGACGCTGCGCGAGGACGAGCTGCCGTCCGCGCCGTGCGGGGACAGACCGGGTCGCGCAACGTGCACCTCGCGGTTCTCGACGTCTCGAACCTCGTCGCCATCGGGCAGTTCGTGCAGGAATTCCCCGGCCGACGCGTTGACGTCCTCGTGCACAACGCCGGCGTGTTGCCGGACGAGCGCCTCGAGTCCGCGGAGGGCTTCGAGATGACTTTGGCGACGCATGTGCTCGGTCCGTGGCTGCTGACGCATGAGCTCTTGCCACGCCTGAGGCGTTCTGCGGACGCTCGTGTGATCTTCGTGTCCTCGGGCGGCATGTACACGCAACGGCTGTCGCTCGACGACTGGAACTGGCGGCACCGGCCCTATGACGGCGTGGTCGCGTATGCGCAGACCAAGCGCATGCAGGTCGTGCTGGCCGAGGAGCTCGCGCGCCAACTGCATGGCTATCGCATCACGGTGAGCTCGATGCATCCCGGATGGGCAGACACACCCGCAGTTCGTACGTCCCTGCCCCGTTTCTGGAACAGGATGCAGGGACGACTGCGCTCGCCCGCGGAAGGCGCCGACACGCTCGTGTGGCTGGCCGCGAGCCCGGCCGCCGCGCGCCGGAGTGGCCTGTTCTGGTTCGACCGGGCGCCGCGCCGGACGCACCTGTTGCCCTGGACTCGCGAGGCTCCGGCGACGCGCCAGTCGCTGGTGGCTCTGTGCCGCGAACTGGCACGCGAGGACGCAGCCCGCGCCGCGGCGTGACGCGAAGGGCTGCTCAGCCGGACGGGCCCGCTGCTCGCAGCTTGGCCGCAATGAAGTCCCGGTGCGGGACGTGCAGCAGGTCCGCGATGCGGCGGATCGCGTGCTCCTCGTACTTGTGGATCACGGAATCGGCGCCGGCGACGCGCCAGAGCTGCTCGACGAGGTACGCCTTCTCCTCCGCGCTGCACGCACGATTGACCTGCGAGGTGAACTGGTAGAGGTCGTTCGCATCCTCGACCTTCCGTTCCGCAATCGCGAGCAGATCGCGGCCGTCGGCGTCGCCGAGCCCGAGCTGAATACCCAGCGACTCGACGACCTGCCTCCGCTCGGCGGAGTCCACCTCGCTGTCGGCCCGCAGGACCTCGACGAGCAGCGCCGCGACCGCCAGGTTCAGGCCAGCCGTGTCCTCGATCGCCGCGTCCCCGGCCGCACCGAGCTTGCGCGCCAGCCACTTCCTGAGGTTGCTCATCGCTGCGCGACCCGGCGAATGCCCGGCATGCTCCACTCCCCTTTGAGCACGCTTTCGTCCGGCCAGTAGAGACGCGCCGTGATCCGGAATGGCCCCTGGGCCGGGATCGGCAGCCAGTTACCGCGCTTGTCGGCGGCCGGAGCATCCGCCTGCAGGTAGAGGTCCAGCGACCCGTCCGGGTTCAAGGCGAGCGGGTC
>JBBIVG010000404.1:0-2454 GCA_037439865.1 Nevskiaceae bacterium | reverse complement strand
GCCTCGAGTTCCTGGATGATCTTGCCGTTGCCGCGCACCGGGCCGTCGAGGCGCTGCAGGTTGCAGTTGATGACGAACACCAGGTTGTCGAGCTTCTCGCGCACCGGCATGGTGATCGCGCCGAGCGACTCCGGCTCGTCCATCTCGCCGTCGCCAAGGAACGCCCAGACCTTGCGGTCGCTCGGCGGGAGGATGCCGCGATGCTCGAGGTAGCGGATGAACCGCGCCTGGTAGATCGCCATCATCGGGCCGAGCCCCATCGACACCGTCGGAAACTGCCAGAAATCCGGCATCAGCCACGGGTGCGGGTACGAGGACAATCCGCCGCCGCCCACCTCCTCGCGGAAGCGCCGCAGGTGTTCCTCGGTGAGCCGTCCCTCGAGGAACGCGCGCGCGTAGATACCGGGGGCGGAATGCCCCTGGATGAACACCATGTCCCCCGGATGGCCCTCGCCCGGCGCACGCCAGAAGTGGTTGAAGCCCACTTCGTACAGCGTGGCCGCCGAGGCGTAGGACGCGATGTGCCCGCCGTATTCCGAGCTCTGCCGGTTGGCCTGCACGACCATCGCCATGGCGTTCCAGCGGATGTATGCCTTGATGCGCTTCTCGAGCGCGCGGTCGCCGGGGTACTCCCTTTCCTGGGCGGCGGCGATCGTATTGACGTACGCGGTGTTCGGCTTGAACGGCAGGTATGCGCCCGAGCGCCGCGTGTAGTCGATCACGCGCTCGAGCAGGTAGTGCGCGCGCTCGGCGCCGTGGACGCGCAGCACGGAGTCGATCGACTCCAGCCATTCGCGCGTCTCGGCCGGATCGGTGTCCTCGATCGGGGATGCTTCGAACATGGGGCGCGCCTGCAATAATGATTTGCGCGGCACGCCCTGTTAGCATGCCGACGCGCAATGATCTGCGCTGGTCCCGGCAGGGTCAAGGCAAGCACGTGGCACGACTGCTCCCTCCAGAAATGCAGGTGGACGTCCGCGGACGCGGCGGGGCTCCGGGCGAGAAGAGCCTCGCGAGAGCCGACGGCGCGATCTTCGTGGTGGATGGCGCCGATCCCGTGCGCGCCCGGGCGGGGCTGCCCCACGCAGCGCTGTGGAGGGCGCTGTATCGCAACGCAAGACGACAGCCGGGAGCGCTCGTGCTCGCGACGCGTCTCCCGAATGCGCGGCACACGCTCGCGGCGGTTGCTTTCGCACGCAAGGATGCAGGCGGATTCGAGCGACTCGACGTCGCCGGCAAGCTCGCCCGCGAAACACTGAAGCCGGGCGTGACGCAATTGCATTGCCACGTGACGGGCCTCGGGGAGTCCGAGGCGGAGGCCTGGCGCGAGGCCATCGTCAGCGCGGCGCTGGCGACCGCCGCCCCCATGCCGCACCGCAAGGCCAGGGCCGCGCCGCCGAGCGGCTTGCGCACCATCGACGTGTACGGAGCACGGACCGCAGACTTCGCGCGCAGCCAGGCGATTGCCGCGGGCAATCATCTCGCGCGGTGGCTTACCACGCTGCCGCCGAACGAGCTCGACTGCGTCAGCTACCGGCGCTCGCTGCGACAGCTCGCGCGTACCGAGGGATGGTCGTTCCGCTTCTTCGACGAGGCCACGCTGGCGCGGCTCAAGGCGGGCGCGTTCCTCGCCGTGTCGCGGGCCAACGCCCACCGCGGCGCCGGCATCGTCCGCCTGGGCTACCGAGCGCCGGGACGCGGCGCACGACCGCGGATCGGTCTCGTCGGCAAGGGCATCTGCTTCGACACCGGCGGCATCAACCTCAAGGCACACAAGGGCATGTACCTCATGCACGGCGACATGCAGGGCAGCGCCGTGGCCGTCGGCACGCTGCTGGCCTGCACGCGCAGCCGCATGCCAGTCGACATCGACTGCTGGCTGGCACTCACCGAGAACGAGATCGGCCCGCGCGCCTACCGCCCGCAGGAGATCGTGCGCGCTTCGAACGGCGTCACGATCCAGGTCGTGCACAGCGACGCCGAGGGACGCATGGTGCTCGCCGACACGCTGGCGATCGCGTCGACGGAGCGGCCGCGGCTGCTCGTGGACTTCGCGACACTCACGGGCGCATGCGTGAACGCGCTCACCGACCGCTACAGCGGCGCGTTCACGAACCGCGCATCGCTCAACGTGCGACTGCAGGAAGTGGGCCGCGAGAGCGGCGAGCGCGTCTGGTGCTTCCCGATGGACGAGGATTTCGACCTCGAACTCGAGAGTCCCGTGGCCGACGTGATGCAGTGCACGCCGGAATCGAAGGGCGACCACATCCTGGCCGCGCGCTTCCTCTCGAGGTTCGTTGCCGCCGGCGTGCCCTGGGTGCACGTCGACCTCGCGGCGGCGGAGCACAAGGGCGGCCTCGCCCACGTTCCCACGGAATTCACCGGCTTCGGCGTGCGCTACGCCACGCACCTGCTCGCCGATGGCGCCGACATTCGCGTCATCCAGGAACTCCT
>JBBIVG010000403.1:0-2471 GCA_037439865.1 Nevskiaceae bacterium | reverse complement strand
CACCGGCATGTTCGAGGTGTTGGCGATGATCACCGTGCGCTCCGCGAGCCGGCGGCCGGTGCGCGGGTCGTCGAGCTTCGGGAACTCGTCGAGCACCTCGGACATTTCGTTGCCGCGCTCGCCGCAGCCGACGTAGACGATCACGTCGGCGTCGCACCACTTCGCGAGCGCCTCCTGCAGCACCGTCTTGCCCGTGCCGAAGCCGCCGGGCAGCGCCGCACGCCCGCCGCGGGCGACCGGGAACAGCGTGTCCAGGATGCGCTGCCCCGTGATCATCGGCGCGCTCGCCGGCAGGCGTGATGCGGACGGGCGCGCCGTGCGCACCGGCCAGAAATGGCGCATTGCGATCTCGCCAGGCCGGCCGTCCGGTGCGACGTAACGCGCGATGGGGTCATCCTCCGAGTACTCGCCCTCGCTCGCGATCCACTCGAGCCGTCCCGAGGCCCAGGGCGGCGCGATGATCGACTGGTTGCGGGCGGCGATCACGGTGCCGACCGGGTGGCCCGCCTTGAGGTTGGCGCCCGCCTGCAGCACGGGCGCAAAACGGAATCGCCCTGGCGTGCTGGCGGCGATCCCCGGACGGATGCTGTAGTCGTCGGTGCCGGTGAGCGGGCGCAGCAGGCCGTCGAAGATGCCGCCGAGGAGGCCCGGGCCGAGCGGCACCGAGAGCGCCTTGCCCGTGCCCGCCACCGCGTCGCCCGGCTGGAGCCCGGTCGTGTCCTCGTACACCTGCGCGACGAGTTCCCCGCCACGCAGCTGGATCACTTCGCCGAGCAAGCGGCTCGAGCCCACGGCAAGCGCCTCGTAGACGCTGAACGGTCCCTCCATCCGGGCGCGGAGCACGGGGCCGCCGATCCAGGTGATGCGCGCGCGGCTCATTTCACGCTTCCTTCCGTTGCTCGGTGAGTCGCTCGAGTTCGGCGAGCAGCTCCGACTCGACTCGCTCCCGCGATGCGAGCAGCCCGGGGATCGTCGCGTCCACGCAGGCGCGACCGCTGCGAATGCGCAGTCCGTCGCCGAGGCCCGGCGCGCGCTCGACGTGAACCGCCGTCGCGCCGGCTTCGCGCAGCTCGTGCTCCACGAATTCGCCGAGGCTGCGCGGGGCCTGCACGTCGAGCTCGACCGTGAAGCCCTGGGTCTGTTTCAGGGTGGTCGCCACAAGCGCGCAGGCCGAGGCGCACCAGTCCCGGCGACCGTCGGCGTCGCGCCACACGGCCTCGAGCGCTGCCGGCAGGTCGCGCCAGGCCTCGTCCATCAGTTCCCTCAGCACCGCCTGTTCGCGCTGGCGCTCGACCGTCTCGAGCGCCGCGCGACGATCCGCCAGCGCCTTGTCAATCGCGCGGCGCTCCTCCTCCACGGCCTGTCGCAATCGCGCGCGTGCTTCTTCCCAGGCTCGCTTCACGATGCCGCGCGCCTGGTCCTCCGCGGCGTCGCGGGCGCGCCGGCAGCGCATCTCCTGCTCGCGGGCCACGCGGCGCAGCAGCGCCTCGGTCTGTGCCTGCACGATGCTGTCGGGCATGCTCATGACTCGATCCCCAGTGCGAGACGCACTTCGTGTGCGACGTCGGGCGCGGCATGTCGTCCGAAGACGTCCGGCACGATCGCGACCAGTGGATGCTCGGCGACCAGCGCCGCGGACAGTTCCGCCGCGTCGAGGTGCGCGGCGTACTCCGCCGACAGCAGCACGACGTCGGCGCCGTCGGCAATCGCGCGGCGGAAGACCTCTCCGGTCTCGTCGGGCGAGGGCACCCGGTACTCCACCCCGACCAGCCGGTATCCGGCCGCCGTGGCTTCGTCGCCGATGTAGCGGACCTGCACCATGCTCAGCCGAGACGGTTCAGGATCAGGATGGACACGATCAGGCCATAGATCGCGATGCCCTCCGCGAGGCCGACCATGACCAGCACGCGGCCGAACAGTTCGGGCTTCTCGGCCAGGGCGCCGAGGGCCGCCGTGCCGACCTGTGCGACGGCGTAGCCCGCGCCGAGCGCTGCGAGACCCGCCGACGCAGCGGCGGACGCGAAGCCCCAGCGCAGGACGCCCGGGTCGATGGGCACGGCGGCGCCCTCCGCGGCGAGCGCGGGTGCGGCGAGCAGCAGGGCGACCGTGGCGAGCGCGGCCGTCAGCAGCGTGACGGCAGCGATCGCGATTAGCCAGCGGTTGGGGGACTTCATGGCTTGCTCCGGGGGATCGAAGTGGAAGGCGCCACCGGCGCCGGCAACGGCTCGAAAGGCCGGCCGCGCGCGGTGAGGAATCGGATGAAGAACTCGAAGAGGATGAGGCGCGTCGTCTGGATGCCGACGACGAGGCCTTCGAGGGCGACGATCGCGACGTTGCCGATCAGGAGCACCGGCCAGTAGCCGGGGCCCGCGGCCTCGGCCATGCCGACGACCGCGGTCGACAGGCCTGCGTGCGCCAGCGCGAACGCGCCGACGCGCACGAACGACACGGTGTTCACGCCGAGCTGCAGC
>JBBIVG010000402.1:0-2510 GCA_037439865.1 Nevskiaceae bacterium | reverse complement strand
CTACGAAGTGGTGCCGGTGCACCGCGGCCGGCCGTTCCGTCTGCGCGAGCACCTGCGCCGCCTCGACGACAGCCTCCGGGGCATCCGCCTGCCGAATCCGCACGGCAACGCGGAGTGGCAGGCAATCCTCGAACGGCTCCAGGCCCAGGCCGGCGCGTCCGAGATGCTGCTGTACCTCCAGGTCACGCGCGGCGCCGAGTCCGGCCGCAATCACCTGGTCCCGAAGGACGCGACGCCGACGGTGTTCGCCTTCGCGAGTCCTTATCCCCAGCCGTCCGCGCAGGTGCTCGAACGAGGCCTGGCCGCGGTCACCCTCGAGGACATTCGCTGGGACCGCTGCGACATCAAGTCGGTGGCACTGCTCGGCAACGTGCTGCTCAGGCAGGCAGCCGCGGAGCGCGGCGCCGACGAGGCGCTGCTGGTGCGCGACGGACTGCTGCTCGAGGGCTCCTCGAGCAGCGTGTTCCTCTGCATCGGCGGCAAGCTCGTGACGCCGCCGAACAGCCACTACATCCTGCCCGGCACGTCCCGCGACGCGGTGCTCGAGCTCGCGGAGGGCTGGCTCCCGAGCGAGGTCTGCGCGCTCGAGGCGCGCGAGATCCTGAGCTGCGAGGAAGTGTGGATTGCGTCCGCGGGCCGCGGCGTCCTGCCCGTCACGCGGGTCGACGACGAGCCGATCGGCGCGGGCCGGCCGGGACCACTCTGGACGGAGATGTACGCCCGGCTGCAGCGTCACCTGGACGACATTGCGGCCACGCCCGTGCTCTGATCCATGCCCGAGGACACCCTGCTCGAGTTCCCCTGCCGCTTCCCAATCAAGGTGATGGGCGCGGCGACCGACGAGTTCCGCAGCCTGGTGCTGGGAATCGTCACACGGCACTTCGGTGAGCTCGCGTCGAGCGACATCGAGGAGCGCCCGAGCAGTGGCGGACGGTACCTCGGGGTCACGATCACGGTCCACGCCGAAAGCAAGGCGCAGCTCGACGCCGCCTACACCGAGCTCACGTCCTGTCGCCAGGTGCTGGTGGCGCTCTGATCCGGCTCACCCAGGCGCAGTGACTCGAGGAGTCGCGGCGCTAGTGCGCTCGCCACGATTCGCAGGTCGGCAGGCCCGCCGAGCGCGCTCACCTGCGTCATTTCGAGCCCCGCGTACCCGCACGGGTTGATGCGACGGAACGGTTCGAGGTCCATGGCGACGTTGAGCGCGAGCCCGTGGTAGGAACAGGAGCGGCGGATCCGCAGCCCGACGCTCGCGATCTTGCGTCCCTCCACGTAGACGCCCGGCGCGTCCCGTCGCCCGACCGCCGCGATTCCCCACGTTCCCAGCGTCGCGATGATGGCGCGCTCGATGCCTTCCACCAGGGCGCGTACGCCGAGCCCGGCTCGCCCGAGGTCGACGAGCGGATAGACAACCAGCTGCCCCGGCCCGTGGTAGGTCACCTGCCCGCCACGGTCGATGTGCACGACGGGGATGTCGCCCGGCGCGAGCAGGTGCTCGGCGCGAGCGTTCATGCCCATCGTGAAGACAGGGGGATGCTCGAGGAACCAGAGTTCGTCCGGCGTGCCGGGACCGCGGGTGTCGACCTGGCGTTGCATCGCGCGCCATGTCGGCTCGTAGTCCACGCGGCCGAGCCACCGCAGGACGGGAGCCGGGGCGATCTCAGCCACGCGATCTCGAGGCGACGCCGCCGGCGCCGAGCCCTGCGTTGTTGCGCGCGAGCGCCTGTTCGGCCCGGTAACTCGAGCGCACCAGCGGGCCGGCCACGCACTCGACGAATCCGCGCTCGAGCGCCACGCTGCGGTAGGCCTCGAACTCTTCCGGCGTGACGAAGCGCTCGACGGGCAGGTGGTTCACCGTCGGCCGCAGGTACTGGCCGAGCGTGAGGATGTCCACGCCGACGCGACGCAGGTCGTCCATGGTGGCGAAGATCTCCGCGTCCGACTCGCCGAGGCCGAGCATCAGGCTCGTCTTCGTGAGCACGGCGGGACGATGTTTCTTCGCGTGCTCGAGCACGGCGAGCGTCTGCTCGTACGACGCCCGGGGATCGCGCACCGGATGCGTGAGGCGGCGCACTGTCTCGACGTTCTGCGCGAAGACGTCGAGCCCGCTGTCCACCACCGTCTCGACGTCCTCGAGGACGCCCTGGAAATCCGGCGTAAGGGCCTCGACCGCCGTCTCCGGGTTGAGTCGCTTGATCTCGCGCACGCACGCCGCGAAATGCCCTGCACCGCCGTCGTCGAGGTCGTCGCGGTTCACCGACGTGAGCACGACGTAGCGCAGCTTCATGAGCTGCACCGTCCGCGCCGAGTTCGCGGGCTCCTCTTCGTCGAGCCAGCCGCGCGGATTGCCGGTGTCCACGGCGCAGAATCGGCAGGCCCGCGTGCAGACCTCGCCCATCAGCATCAGCGTGGCCGTGCCGGCGTTCCAGCATTCGCCGATATTCGGGCACTTGGCCTCCTCGCACACGGTCGCGAGCCGGTGCTCGCGCACCGTGCGGCGCACGGCGTCG
>JBBIVG010000401.1:0-2525 GCA_037439865.1 Nevskiaceae bacterium | reverse complement strand
GTACTTGCCGACCGGCAGCTGCAGCTGGTAGGGCCCGGCCGGCAGCTTCGCGACAACCGCGCCACTCGCGTCCACGATCACGACGGCGGCGCCGGCGGGCGTCACCGTGCCGGTGACGATGTCGGCGGCGGCGACCGTCGCGCCCAGGGTGAAGGCGGCGCAAGTGAAGAGCGTGACGAGCGGTCGAATGCGAGGCGTGGTCATCGGGTGATCCTGGAGCGCAGCAGACGGATGGACGTTACGCTGGCGGCGGCGGGGCGGCAAGCAGCCGCCCGTCATCCGTCAGCGAGCTGTCCGGGCAGGTCGGCGGTGAGGCGGCCGAGCAGGGTGCTGAGCGTGGCGAGTTCCTGCGCCGAGCAGCGTCCGGCGAACAGAGCTTCGGCCTGTGCGGTGAGCGTGCGGGTGCCCTCACGGGCGAGGCGCCGTCCGGACTTGCGCAGCACGACGACGCCGACGCGGGCGTCGCGCGGATCCTCGGCGCGCGCCACCCAGCCGACCTTCTCCATCGGGGCCAGCATGCGGGTCACGCTGGACTGGCTGAGGTCCAGTCGCTGCGCGAGGTCAACGCGCCGCAGCCGCCCGCCCGGGGCCTGGTCGAGGTGCATGAGGAGTAGCAGGTCGTTCACCGACAGGCCGTGCACGCCACCCAGCTCGGCGGCAAAGCGTTGCTGCAGGTGAGACTGGGCGCGGAGGAGGTGCAGGACCGTGACGAGGGCGGGGTTTTTCATGCCCTCATTGTCCGGCCGATCCTTGCGAAAGCAAGTATCCCGCGACCAATGGCGGGTAGAGGCGGACGGAGGGCGCTGTCGGGGTCATGCATCGCATGCGCTGGGTGCATGCCGCGTGCAGACCGCGGGCGATTGCCAGTCGCCAGCGGCCCGACTGCAGTGCATCGGTTGGGGGATTCATCGACGGGAGACCAGCCTTGGGACTCATTGGAATTCTGCTTGGCCTCGGCCTGCTCATGTGGCTCGCCTATCGAGGGTGGAGCGTCCTGCTGGTCGCACCGCTCGCGGCCCTGATCGCGGCCGGCGTCTCAGGCGAACCGCTGCTCGCGCACTGGACGCAGACGTTCATGGGGGGCACGGCAAGGTTCATCGCACAATGGTTCCCGATGTTCCTGCTCGGTGGTCTGTTCGGAAAGCTGATGGAGGACAGCCGCTCCATCAGTTCGATCGCGCGCGGGCTGACCGAGCGACTCGGCACGAAGCGCACGATGCTCGCGGTCGTTCTCGCTTCGGCGGTCGTCACTTATGGCGGCGTCAGCGTCTTCGTGGCTTTCTTCGTGCTGGTGCCGATGGCGGACGACATGTTCCGCACCGCGAATCTGCCGCGCCGCCTGATGCCGGCGGCCATCGGGCTCGGCGCCTTCACGTTCACGATGTCGGCCATGCCGGGCACGCCGTCGGTCAACAACGCCATTCCCATGCCGCACTTCGGCACTACGGCCTTCGCTGCGCCGGGCATCGGACTCACGGCCTCCGCGATCATCATGCTGCTCGGCATGTGGTGGCTGCGCCGTGCCGAGGCGAAGGCGCGCCTGGCCGGCGAAGTGTTCGTGCCGCGCGCGGTCGCGGCCGGCGCGGCCGGGGCCGAAGAGGCGGCGGTGGATGAGAAGACGCGCAGCTATGCGACCACGGCCGGTGATTTCGACCCGGTCGAGGCGACGCACGGCAAGCTGGCCGACAGCGGGCCGAGCTTCTATTTCGCCGTGCTGCCCCTGATGGTCGTCATCGCGGTGAATTTCCTGATGTCGCTGGTGGTACTCCCGCGCATGGACTTCTCGTTCCTGGCCGAGGAAGCCTGGGGTGCGACGAGCTTCAGGGCGGTGGCCGGCATCTGGTCCGTGGTGCTGGCGCTGGCCGCCGGCTGCCTGACCGTCGTCATCGTCAATTGGAAGCGCCTGCCGGACGTGCGCCAGACGCTCGACGCCGGCGCGATTGCATCGGTCCTGCCACTGATGACCGTCAGCAGCCTCGTGGGCTTCGGTGCCGTGGTGGGCGCGCTGCCCGCATTCGCCACGGTGCGCGACGCCGTGCTGGGCATCGAGGGCGGGCCGCTGGTCCAGCTGGCCGTCTCCATGAACGTACTCGCAGGGCTGACCGGCACGGCGTCCGGAGGCATGGCGATCGCGCTCAATGCGCTGGGCGAGAATTTCATGGCGATGTCCCAGGCCTACGGCGTCTCGCCGGACCTGATGCACCGGATCACGACGTTGAACGCCGGGACGCTCGATGCCCTTCCCCACAACGGTACCGTGCTGATCCTGCTCAGCCTCTGCGGGCTGACGCATCGCGAGAGCTATCTCGACATGGCGATGACGGTCATCGTCACCTGCGTCGTGGCACTCGTGGCCGTGTTGTTCATCGGTACCGTATTCGGCTCGTTCTGAGCGACTGCGACTTGCCAAGGAGACAACCGTGAAACTGACTCCGCGGGAGTTCGACAAGCTCCTCATCTACATGCTGGCCGAGGTGGCGCTGAAGCGGAAGGCGAAAGGGCTGAAGCTCAACCACCCCGAGGCC
>JBBIVG010000400.1:0-2538 GCA_037439865.1 Nevskiaceae bacterium | reverse complement strand
CGGCGCCGCCAGGAACGCGTTCGCCTGCTTGTTCACGATCGGGACGAGGGTATTCAGCGAGTTCGTGCCGTACTTGCACTGGTAGGTGGAGTAGTGGCCGAGCGACTCGGCGATCACCTCGGCCTGGTTCACGCGGCCCGAGCGGAACGAACCGGTGTCCACCTCGATCAGCCCGACGATGTCCGGGTCCGCGCCCTTTATGAAGCGGGTGATGCCCTCGAGGACCCGGGGATTGCTCCGGAGGTACCCGGCCCCGGGCACCGGCAGGTGAAACGCGGCCCCGGTGCCCGTCGCATAACGGATGTTGTAGAGGAGGAAGCGCATTCGCCCGCAATTCTATAGGCCGGGGACCCGGTCCGGATACGAAGCGCGTAGGCTACACTACCTGGGGGAGCATGGACCCGGGCCCGGGACGGAGGTTTCGTGAGCAGCGTTTCGCAGAAGAACCCGATCCGGCTGTTCGTCTGTCACGTCTGGATCGAGGACGACGACTATCACCGCGTCTTCGAGTACCTCGAAAGCGCCGACAACTTTTTCTATCGTAACACCGCCACGCCCGCGGCGCGCCCGTCGGGGGACAAGGAAGCGCAGCGCGACGCCTTCCGCAAGCAGATCACGGACGCGGAGGTCGTCATCGTGCCGGCGTCGCTCTACCGCCGACACCTGGACTGGGTGGAGTTCCAGCTGCACTGCGCGAAGGCGTTCGACAAGCCGATCGTGGTGCTCGAGCCGTTCGGCTCGCACGACACGATCGCGCCGGCCGTCATGGAACTCGGCGACGAAGTGGTGCCCTGGGACCTGCGGCAGCTGGTCGACGCGATCAAGCGCCAGGCGCGTCACGAAGAGACGACGCGCTTCGACGTGATCGAGTTCAAGCTCGATTGAGGAAGGCCGGTATCTCGTCGTCTTCGGCGACCAGGCGCAACTGACGCTGCGCGGCCGCGCCGGTGCCCGCATCCCGCCCGCCGGTGCGCGTGAGCACGACGAACATGTCGAGGACCGAACCGGCGTGGCGGCCCGCGTCCTGCTCGGACATCTTCCGCACCGTCGCTTCGATCGCGCCCAATCCACCGGCGGCCTTCGCGCTCGTGAGCGCCTCCGCGAGGGCGGCGTAACCCGGCTGCAGCTCGAGCGGAAGCGCGTCCGCGTCGACCGCGCGCAGGTGCTTCACGTATGCGTCACAAAGCCGCTGCTTCACCGGCCCCGGCCCGATGAGGACCTGAGTGGCACGATGAAAGCGATCCCAGTTTTCAGTCATTCAAAGTCCTTCCGCAAGTCCGACTTTTTTCTTTTTATATGAAACAGTTACGCGCTTTTATTAATGTGAATTTCCCGCCGGCCAGAATCCGAAACCCGAACCAAATCATGTGGGTACGGCGGGAATATACGCCCCAGCCTCGGAAATACAAGCAGGCCCCTGATGCAGGCGCAATCACGCCGCGTGAGCAGCCATAGCGGGCCCGAAGCCCGGCGGTTACATTGGCGCTCATGACCCCGAACATCGCGCTGGTCACCGCCCGCGAGGCGCTGACCCTGGACGAGGACATGCCGCCGCTCGTGCTGGCGCTGCAGGAACAGGGCGCTCGCGTCGCGACGCCCAATTGGGACGATCCCGCAGTGGACTGGAGCCAGTTCGACAAGGCCGTGCTGCGCTCGACGTGGGACTACGTGGACCGGATCGACGAGTTCCTCGCCTGGGCCGATCGCTGCGCGGAGGTGACGCGCCTCCACAACCCGCCCGCCATGGTCCGCTGGAATACCGACAAGCACTACCTCTCCGAACTCGAGCGCAAGCAGGTACCCGTGGTGCCGACGCGATTCGTCGAGCCGCGGATGAGTGCGGCTGCCGAGCTCGATCGATTCCTGTCCGGAGGTCCGGGTGCGTTCACCGTCGGGAATTGCGGCGACTTCGCCGAGTACGTCGTCAAGCCAGCCATCGGGGCGGGCTCGCGGGACGCCGCGCGCTACACGCGCGCCGACCGCGGCCGGGCCCTCGCGCACGTCGAGCGGCTGCTCGCAGCCGGCCGCAGCACCATGCTGCAGCCCTACCTGCACGGCGTGGACGATTACGGCGAGACCGCGGTGATCTACCTCGGTGGATCCTTCAGCCACGCGATCCGCAAGGGGCCATTGCTGCGCCTCGACGACGATCTCGTGCAGGGTCTCTTCGCGCCCGAGCACATCACGCCACGGCAGCCGGACGCTGCGGAGCACCGGGTCGCGGCTGCTGCATTCGACTCGATTGCGCATGCGAGCCCGCTCTACGCGCGGATCGACCTGATCCGGAACGACCGGAACGAGCCGGTGGTGCTCGAACTCGAGCTCACCGAGCCGTCGCTGTTCTTCCTGCATGCCCCGGACGCCGCCAACAGGTTCGCCGATGCGCTGCTGGCCAATTGATTCAGGCGGCCTGAATCCCCGGATTGCGGGGCTGCTCGGTATCGCGCTGCTGACCCTGGCGTCGGTAGTGCAGGCAGGCGGGACCACCGCTCCGTCGGGCCGGTTGCCGACCGACGTGTCGCCGACGCACTACGACAT
>JBBIVG010000399.1:0-2540 GCA_037439865.1 Nevskiaceae bacterium | reverse complement strand
GCCGAGGTGCTGCTCGCGGTGTTCGCCTGGCGGATGTTCAATTCCGCGGTGCCGGTGCAGACGGCGGTCGTCGAGGCGCCCGCCGGCGGAGCCGACGGGACCGTGCTCAATGCGTCGGGCTACGTCGTCGCCCGCCGGCTCGCGACCGTGAGTTCGAAGATCACCGGCCGCATCAGCGCAGTGCTGTTCGAGGAGGGGTCGCGCGTGCAGGAGGGGCAGGTGCTGGCCCGCCTGGATCCCGCGACGGCGCGGGCGGAATACGACGTTGCGAGCCGCTCGCTCGAGGCTTCGCGGCGCAACCTGCGCGAGATCGAGGTCCGGCTTGCAGACGCGCGGCGCACCTACGACCGCAATCGCAGCCTCGTCGAACGCAAGCTGGTCGCGCAGAGCGTGCTCGATTCGTCACAGGCCGACGTGGCTGCGCTCGAAGCCAGGCTTGCAGCGGCGCAGGCCGAGGTCGGCGTGGCGCAGAGCCAGGTGGCGCTGAGCGCGCAGGGTCTCGAGGACCTCTCGATCCGCGCGCCCTTCACCGGCGTCGTGATCTCGAAGGACGCGCAGCCCGGGGAGACCGTATCGCCGATGTCGGCGGGCGGCGGCTTCACTCGCACGGGCATCGCCACCATCGTGGACATGGACTCGCGCGAGATCGAGGTGGACGTCAACGAGGCGTACATCAACCGCGTCCACGACGGACAGAAGGTCGGCGCGGTGCTCGACGCGTATCCAGACTGGACGATTCCCGGGCACGTGATCAGCATCGTGCCCACGGCGGACCGCCAGAAGGCGACCGTGCGCGTGCGCATCGCCTTCGACGAACTCGGCGACCGCATCCTGCCCGACATGGGCATCAAGGTCCGCTTCCGTGATGAGAAGGGTCCTGCCACGGCCGCGCATCCGACGATCCCGGACAGCGCGGTGGTGCGCGATGGCAAGGCGACCAGTGTCTGGGTCGTGCGCGACGGCAAGGTCGAGAAGCGCGGCGTCGAACTCGGGGACGCGCAGGGCGGCAGCGTGCCGGTACTGAAGGGCCTCGAGGGCGGCGAGTCGGTGGTCGTGAACGCGCCCCGGCGGCTGCGCGACGGGGCCGCGGTGGAACTCAAGGGCTCGTGACCGTGCCCGCGCCGATCGTCCGCATCCGCGATCTCGTGAAGGAGTACCGGCGCGGTGCCGAGGTCGTGCGCGTGCTCGACGGCCTCTCGCTCGAGATCGCGGCGGGGGACTTCGTGGCGCTCATGGGTCCGTCGGGTTCCGGCAAGTCGACGCTGCTCAACCTCATCGGCGGCATCGACCGGCCGACGTCGGGTGAGCTCGAGGTGGAGGGCCTGCGCGTGGACCGCCTCGGCGACGGGGCGCTGGCCCACTGGCGTGCGGACCACGTCGGGTTCGTGTTCCAGATGTACAACCTGCTGCCCGTGCTCACGGCGGAGCGCAACGTCGAACTGCCCCTGCTGCTCAAGAACCTGACGCGGGAGCAGCGCGCGCGCCGCGTCGCAGCCGCGCTGCAGCTCGTGGGCCTGTCGAATCGCGCCAGGCACCGGCCGCGCGAGCTGTCCGGTGGCCAGGAGCAACGCGTGGGCATCGCGCGCGCCATCGTGACGGACCCGACGCTCCTGCTCTGCGACGAGCCCACCGGTGACCTCGACCGCAAGTCGGGCGACGAGATCCTCGACCTGCTGCAGGCGCTCAATCGCGAGTACGGGAAGACCATCATCATGGTGACGCACGACCCGCATGCGGCGGAGCGCTCGCACCGGGTGATCCACCTGGACAAGGGCCTGCTGCGGGAAGATCCGCCGTGATCGGCAAGTACCTGCCGCTGCTCGCGTCGAGCCTGCGCCGCAAGCGCCTGCGCACGTTCTTCACGATCGCCTCCATCGTGATCGCGTTCCTGCTGTTCGGGCTCGCCGAGTCGATGCGATACGCGCTGCAGTCGGGCGTCGACGTGGCGGGCGCCGACCGGCTGCTCACGATGCACAAGGTCTCGTTCACGCAGTTGCTGCCCGCGAGCTACGAGAACCGCATCCATGCGGTGGATGGCGTGGTGGACGTGACGCCGCAGACCTGGTTCGGCGCCTGGTACCAGGACGACCGCAACCAGGTGCCCGCGTTTCCCGTGAAGCCGGAGGCATTCCTGCGCATCTACCCCGAGTACGTGATACCGGAGGACCAGAAGCAGGCGTGGCTCGCCGACCGCACCGGCATCCTGATCGGGCGCGCGATCGCGGACCTGTTCGGGTGGAAAGTCGGTGACGCGATCCCGCTCAACTCCTCGATCTGGCGCAAGGAGGACGGGTCGTTCACGTGGGACGTCACCGTGCGCGGCATCTTCGACCTGCCGAACGGCGGCGACACGCGGCAGATCATCCTGCACCAGGATTACTTCGACGAGGCCAAGGCGCAGGCGAAGGGCCTGGTCGGGTGGTACGTCGTCAAGGTGAGCGACGGCAGCCGGGTGCAGGCGATCGCGAAGCAGATCGACCAGCTGTTCGCGAACTCGCCGGCGGAGACCAAGACGTCGTCGGAGCGCGCGATGGCGCAGT
>JBBIVG010000398.1:0-2543 GCA_037439865.1 Nevskiaceae bacterium | reverse complement strand
GGTGCCCGCCCTGCGACCAGCGGTTCTGACGAGGCGACGAGCAACCGTTCCGCGACGGCCGGACTGGCCCTGCCGCCGCTATCGTGTCACGCGTGCGGTTTCACGCCGACGGGGGGTGCAGTCATGGTGAATCGTGTCCTTGCAGTCGTCCTCCTGGGCTTCGTCGCGGCCGAGGCGCCGGCGCAGGACACTTTCCACGCCAACGCCGCGCGCACCGGCGTCTATCCGTCCGCAGGACCCACCGAGGCGCCCGCCGTGAAGTGGACCTTCAAGGCAGCGGGGCCAATCGTCACTTCGCCGGCGATCGTCGGCGGCGTGGTGTACATCGCCAGCCTGAGCGGCCACCTCTACGCCATCGACCAGCAGACCGGCCAGGAGAAGTGGAACTTCAAATCACGCATGCCGATCGCATCCTCGCCTTCGGTCGCGGACGGGACCGTGTACTTCGTCTCCTCGGCCGGATCGCTCGCCGCGATCGACGCGGCGAACGGTCAGCCGAAGTGGGTCTATTCGATCGAGCACGAGCGCAAGTTCGAGGCGCGGAACCTGCACGGCTACGGGCCGACCGGCCAGACGATCCCGGATGCGTGGGACGTGTACACGTCGTCGCCCGCCGTCGTGAACGGCAAGGTGTATTTCGGCAGCGGCGACGGAAACGTGTACTCGGTGGACGCGAAGAGCGGCCTGCTGCAGTGGAAATTCCCGACGCGGGACGTCGTGCACGCCTCACCTGCGGTCGTGAACGGCACGGTCTACATCGGCAGCTACGACGGCGACCTGTACGCCATCGACGCGGACAGCGGCCAGCAGAAGTGGGTCTTCAAGGGCGGACAGGATCCGGCCATCCACAACCAGGTCGGGTTCCAGTCGTCGCCCGCGGTCGTGGACGGGACCGTGTACGTGGGTTCCCGCGATGCGCACGTCTACGCGATCGACGCCGCGACCGGGCGGCGCAAGTGGGATTACCCGACGAGCAAGTCCTGGGTCAACGGCACGCCAGCCGTGCGCAACGGGCTCGTGTACGTGGGCACCTCCGACAGCTCGCGCTTCATGGCGCTCGACGCGCGCACCGGCAGGCTCCGGTTCAACTTCGACGCGAAGGCCTACGTGTTCTCATCGGCAGCCCTCGCCGGCGATCTCGCGTATTTCGGCAGCCACAACGGCAGGCTCTACGCGGTGAACGCGACGACGGGGCAACTCGCGTGGGAATTCCGCACCGAGGGCGCGCAGCGCGACCCGCTCAAGATCCTGAATGCGGACGGGAGCCTGAACCGTGAGTCGTTCAGGCCGGTCTTCGGCGATTTCGAGGACATGTACGTGGACTTCTTCCGGTTCGTCTCCGCCGGCGCGGTCATGGGATCGCCCGCGGTGGCCGACGGCGTGGTCTATTTCGGCAGCATGGACGGCAACGTTTACGCACTGGGAGCGGCTGGCGCGCGCTGACGCCTTCGATCACCACTTGCCAGCCGGACCAGTCGACCGCCCCCCGGTCCGGATCCGTTACAATTTGCGACGTTTCCGCTGAAACGTCCCCGATCGCCATGCCCACCTACGACTATCACTGCCCCGCCAACGGCCGCGTCGTCGAGATCAGCCACAAGATGGCCGAACGAGTCGCCACCTGGGGCGATCTCTGCAAGAAGGCCGGCATCCCGCTGGGCGGCACGCCCGGCAATGCAAGGTCGAGCGCCTGATCACGGGCGGCAACGTGATCCACTCGGGCTCGCTCGGCAGCAAGCAGGAGCGGCCGTGCGACACCGGGCCCTGCGGTGCGCCCGCCTGCGGCGGCAGCATGTGCGGCTTCGAATAGCTTGTCCTCCGCCCCGAAGATCGGCTTCGTCTCGCTCGGCTGTCCCAAGGCGCTGGTGGACTCCGAGCGCATCCTCACGCGGTTGCGCGCCGAGGGCTACGACGTCGTGGGCTCCTACGAGGACGCGAACCTCGTCGTCGTGAACACGTGCGGCTTCATCGACGACGCTGTGCACGAGTCACTCGACGCCATCGGTGAAGCCATCGCGCGCAACGGCAGGGTGATCGTCACCGGTTGCCTCGGCGCGCGTCCCGAGACGATCACGGATCGTCACCCGGGCGTGCTCAAGGTGACCGGCGCGCACGCCTATGAGGAGGTGGTCAGCGCGGTCCACGAGCAACTGCCACCGCTGCACGACCCGTTCGTGGACCTCGTGCCGCCGCAGGGCATCCGCCTCACGCCGCGGCACTATGCCTACCTGAAGATTTCCGAAGGCTGCAACCACCGCTGCACGTTCTGCATCATCCCCTCGATGCGCGGCGATCTCGCGAGCCGCCCGATCGGCGAAGTGATGCTCGAAGCCGAGCGCCTCGTGAAGGCGGGCGTGAAGGAACTGCTCGTCATCTCGCAGGACACGAGCGCCTACGGCTCCGACCTCAAGTACGCCACGGGATTCTGGGGCGGCAAGCCGGTGAAGGCGCGCTTCACGGATCTCGCACGCTCGCTGGGCTCGCTCGGTGCCTGGGTACGGCTGCATTACGTGTACCCGTACCCGCACGTGGACGACGTCATC
>JBBIVG010000397.1:0-2544 GCA_037439865.1 Nevskiaceae bacterium | reverse complement strand
TGATGGGCGTGCTGATCGCGCTCGTCATCAGCTTCGGCGGCCTCGTCGAGATCGTGCCCCTGTACTTCCAGGGCTCGGGCACGCAGCCGGCGCCGGGCGTCAAGCCCTACGACGCGCTGCGGCTCGCCGGACGGGACGTGTACATCCGCGAGGGCTGCTACGTCTGCCACTCGCAGATGATCCGCCCGTTCCGCTCGGAGACCGAGCGCTACGGGCCGTACTCGCTCGCGGGCGAATCGGTGTACGACCACCCGTTCCAGTTCGGCTCGAAGCGCACGGGGCCCGACCTCGCGCGCGTCGGCGGCCGCTACTCGGACGACTGGCACCGCGTGCACCTGATGAACCCGCGGGACGTCGTGCCGGAGTCCAACATGCCGCGCTTCCCGTGGCTGAAGGACGCGACGCTCGACGGCCCGCTGGTGTCGAAGAAAATGCAGGCGCTGCGCAAGGTCGGGGTCCCGTACACGGACGCCGACATCGCCGGCGCACCGGCGGCGGTGGAAGGCAAGACCGAGCTCGACGCCCTCGTGGCGTACCTGCAGGGTCTCGGCACCAACGCGAGGACGGGTAACTGAGCATGGACATCGGCACGGTTCGCGGCCTCGTCACGCTGTTCCTGATGCTCGCGTTCTGCGGCGTGGTCTTCTGGGCCTACAGCAAGCGGCGCAAGAAGGACTTCGACGAGATGGCGAACCTGCCGTTCCACGAGTACCCGAACGACAAGGAACAAGGGAGCAAGACCCCATGACTAGTGGTTGGAGTCTATTCATCGTCCTCGTGACGATGTTCAACATCCTCGCCTGCGTCTGGCTGCTGCGCTGGACGTCCAGGCCCAAGTCCGCCACCGAGAAGATCGGCGGCGGTGCGGATACCGGGCACGTGTGGGACAAGGACCTGCGCGAGTACAACAACCCGCTGCCGCGCTGGTGGCTGTGGTTGTTCTACATCACCGTGGTCTTCGCGCTGTTGTACCTCGTGGCCTTCCCCGGACTCGGATCGTTCAGGGGCCTGCTGGGCTGGACGCAGACCGGGCAGTACGAACGTGAGCGGGCCGCGGCGGAAGCCAGGGCGGCCGCCTACCTCGCGCCGTTCGCCTCGATGACCATCCCGCAGCTCGCCAATGATCCGAAGGCGATGGCGACCGCGCGCAACATCTTCCAGAACAATTGCGCGCAGTGTCACGGCTCGGACGGCGGCGGCGCCAGGGGCTTCCCGAACCTCGCCGACAAGAACTGGCAGTGGGGCGGCGACGCCGACACGGTCGTGCAGACGATCACGGCCGGTCGCATGGCTGCCATGCCACCGTGGGGCCCGGTGCTCGGCCCGCAGGGCGTGGACCAGGTCGTGGCCTACGTGCAGACGCTCAGCGGCCAGCAGGCCGATGCGACGCTCGCGGCGGCCGGCAAGCCGCTGTTCGAGACGAACTGCGCGGCCTGCCACGGTGTGGACGGCAAGGGCAACCCGCTCGTGGGCGCGCCCAACCTGACCGACCAGATCTGGCTGTACGGCGGCGACGCGGCGACGCTCAAGCAGACCGTCAATGGCGGCCGCAACGGCCAGATGCCGGCATTCGGCGAGCGCCTCGGTGCCGAGCGCGTGCGCCTGATGGCCGCCTACGCGTTGCACCTCTCAGAGACGGGCTCGTAACAGGAGCCGCGATGCCCTGGGGGCGCAAGGACGAATACACGGGTAAGTTGCGATGGCCACGCCTGGGGCAGGACGTGGCCATCGTCCTCTGGCCGTCGTTCCTCGTCGCGAGCGTGGCCACGATGGTTTGCTTCGCGTTCATCGACCCGCTGCTGGTCGGCAACGACGACTATCCGCCGCCCGCGTTCTCGTCGCGGATGACGGGCTACGCGATCGGTTTCTTCTTTTTCTGGCTGGTGTCCGCGATGTCCAGCCTCCTGACCCTCTACCTCGTCCGCACCGCCCATCCGGAGCCTGCCGAGACCGACGACTCTGCCGCAGACGGGGACCGGAGTAGCGAATGACCGTCCCCGAGACGCCCCTGGATGGCGGGTTGTACGCGGCCCGCCAGAAGATCTATCCCCGTGAGATCGACGGCCGCTTCCAGCGGCTGCGCACGATTGCCGCGTGGGTGCTGCTCGGCATCTTCTACGTCATCCCCTGGATTCCCTGGGGCGGGCGGCAGGCGGTGCTCTTCGACCTGCCCGCGCGCCAGTTCCACATCTTCGGCCTCACGCTCTGGCCACAGGATTTCTACTTCCTCACCTGGCTGCTGGTGATCGCGGCGCTGTCGCTGTTCTTCTTCACCGCGCTCGCCGGGCGACTGTTCTGCGGCTACGCGTGCCCGCAGACCGTGTGGACCGAGACGTTCCTGTGGATGGAGCGCTTCGTCGAGGGCAGCCGCTCGCAGCAGATGAAGCTCGCGAAGGCGCCGTGGAGCACGGAGAAGATCCTGCGCAAGGCCGGCAAGCAGGCGCTCTGGATCGCCTTCTCGCTGTGGACCGGCTTCACCTTCGTCGGCTACTTCACGCCGATCAAGGAACTCGCCGGCCTCGTCGCCCGCCTCTCGACCGGCCC
>JBBIVG010000396.1:0-2546 GCA_037439865.1 Nevskiaceae bacterium | reverse complement strand
CGACGTGCCGCGGGTTGTCCTGCGTCTCCGTGAGGAAGAACATCAGGTCCAGCATCGGGATCGTGTTGGCCATGGCCGCTTCCCCGGGGATCGCCGTCCCCTTGCTTCAGGCGGCGAGCAGGTCCTCCGCGGTCAGCTCCGAGGCGTTCCGCCCGCCGGCGTATTGCGTCAGCCCAACCTTATCGTAATGGGCGCGAATCCGGGGCGAGAAAATACCTATGTACTCGAGGTTCGGCACCAGCCGCTTGAACATCGTCTGGCGGAACTGCGTCAGGAACGGCGAATTCGACATCACCTGGTCCCACTGGGGCCGCGTCATGTGGCCGGCGAACCACTCGTCGTAGATCTCGTGGGCGAGGAAGCGGTCGCGCATCAGGCAGGCCACCTCGAAGGTCCAGTCCTCGCGTTCGCGCAACTCGCCCGGGCTGAGTTCGGCGAAGTGACGCTTGAGCGCCAGCACGCCGTAGTGCACGTGGCGTGCCTCGTCCTGGATCACGTAGCGCAGCATCTCCTTGAGCAGCGGCTCGCGCGTCGACTGGTACATCATGCTGAATGCGCCGAGCGCGAGGCCCTCGACCATGATCTGCATGCCGAGGAACTTCATGTCCCAGCGCGAGTCGCGCATCAGGGCGTCGAGGATGGTGAACAGGTTGTCGTTCACCTGGTAGAGCTTGCCGAGCTTGGTCTCGAGGTAGCGCAGGAAGACCTCGAGGTGCCGCGCCTCGTCCATCACCTGCGTGGCGCCGTAGAACTTGCCGTCGGTCCAGCGCACGCACTCCGTCACCTGCGCGGAGGCGAACAGTGCGCCCTGCTCGCCATGCATGAACTGGCTCAGGAGCCAGCACGAGAAGTCGCTCACGAAGCGCATCTGCTCGGCGCGGTCGAGGTGGATGCCGTGCGCTGCGAGGCCTTCCATCGGCACGAGCTCGATCGGGAAGACGGGCTTCTCGGGGTTCTGCGGGTCCACGTCGGTCGACCAGTCGAGCTGGCGGTCGCCGTCCCACTGGTTCTGCACCGCGCGACGGTAGAGCTCGTACATCTCGGGGTAGTCGCCCTGGTAGCGGAAGTCGAAGTACGCGTCGTGGCTGGCGCGCATCGGGACGGGTTCGCCCTGCTTGCCTTCCTTGAGCAGGAGGCCGCGGGCGACGGACGGCGCGAGGGTCACGAGGACCTTCTTGTTCTCGACGCGGGTGGCGACCTTCATCGCATCGAAGACGTCGCGGACGCGGCGGGCGGCCGGGCTGGGCATGGAAGCTATGGCACGATCGGGAAGCATGGGTTCTACCCCTGTGATGTCGGGTTGGATTCGGTGTCAGTGATGGTCGATGGTGACGTCGCTGTCCGCGTAGCTGCAGCAGGCGAGGACGTAGCCTTCCTCGCGTTCGCGGTCGCTCAGGCAGTTCGGCTCGCTCGTCACGACCGTGCCGCCGACCTTCTTCACCTTGCAGGCCCCGCAGCCGCCCATCGTGCAGCTGTAGGGCAGGTCTATTCCGGCTTCGAGTCCGGCCTGCAGGATCGTCTGTCCCGCCCTCGCGGTGACACGCTTGCCGCTCGCCGCGAACATAATTTCGGTCGCGTGATCCGGGATCCGCACGGCGTTCGCCGACGCGTACGCGAAGCGCTCGGTATGGATGCACTCCCGGCCGATGCCGGCGCCCGACAGCGCGGCGCACACGCTCTCCATCATCGGCTCGGGACCACAGACGTAGTACGCGTCGGCGCGGGTGTCGCCCAGCGTTTCCAGTACCCGCGTGCCATCGAGCGGGCCCGCGAGCCCGGGCCAGCCGGGCGACGCCACGTCCACTGCATGGCGCACGACTAGTCGAGACGCGAAATCGGCCTGCAGCGCGGCGAGGCGCTGGCGGAAGATGATCTCGGCCTCCGAGCGATTGCCGCACAGGAGCACGACCCGGCTGTGCGGCTCCTCGCGCAGCACGGTCTCGGCCAGGCTGATGAGCGGCGTGATGCCGACACCGCCCGCGACCATGACCACCTCGCGGGCAGCCGCAGGGTCGGTCGCGATCGTGAAGTGCCCGGTCGCGTCCGTCGCGACCAGCGTGTCGCCCGCGCGGACGTGGTCGTGGAGGTGCCTCGAGACCACGCCGTCCGGCATGCGCTTGACCGTAATCGCCGGGCGATGGCCTGCGGCCGGAGACGAGGAGAACGAGTAGCAGCGGCGATGGGTCGTGCCGCCGGCATCCACGAGCACCGTCAGGTGTTGCCCTGCGCGATAGGTGAGGGGCGCGGTGCCGGCCATGGACTCGAGCACGAACGTGCGGGTGGTCGGCGTCTCCTGGACGACCTCGAGCACGCGCAACTGGCGCCGCGACTGGTGCGGCTGGGGTGTGCCCCAGCGCGCGCTGGGTTGGCGGATTTCGAACGTCGGGGCGGGTTCCGAGAACCAGCCCCGGATGAAGGCGGTGGCTGAAGGCATGTGAGGGCGCCGAAAATTAAGTGTGTATAAACACTATACACTTTTCGCGGTCAGGTGCAACCCTGTCGATCCGGGGTCGCAGCATCGATGCCGGGAACGGACGAAGATTGCG
>JBBIVG010000395.1:0-2557 GCA_037439865.1 Nevskiaceae bacterium | reverse complement strand
AGTTGCTGACGCTCGAGACGCTGGTGCCGCCGAACTTCAGGACGACCCAGTGGGAATCGGAGGTGGTTGTCATCGAGCGGTCCCCGGGGCGGCTCCCGGGGTCAGGAGCCGGGGGCGCGCAGGCAAATCGTCAAACGTCGTCGTAAACGTCCTTCAGTTCCTTCTGCAGGCGTTTCTCGGCGAGCACGTCTTCAAGCTTGCTCCACGCAGCCTTGCCGCGCTTCACGGCCTGCTTGCGCCGATCGACGCGATCGATGAAGCGGTCGTAGTCCTCTTCCTCGCCGCTGGCGACGAATTCTTCGTCCAAGTCGAAGTGCTCCTCGTCTCTTTCCATCTCGCGGCCCCGAGAAAACCCTGAGATTTCAACGCCCTGACCGGAATTGCGGGCACAGGGCTGCGAACTATATACGAATCGGCCGCCACCACAACAGTTCTGTGTTGCGGCGCACACGGCGCAGACGATTCCTATTTTCGATCAGCGACTTACTGCTATTTCTGGAACACGACGACAGGAGCGCCGCGATCGAGGCCAAGACCGTCGGCGGCACTGCGCTCGGCGCGGGCAATCTCGACGACACCGAACGAGTTGACGAGCGCCAGGTAGTCCCCCGGCCTCACGTCCGAGTAAGTGCGCCGCAGCGGCAACTCCCGCCCGGCCACCCGGACCGCCGGGTGCGTCAGCCCGCCCAGGTGGCGGGAATCGATGTTGGTGATCAGGTTGCCGAAGTGGTCGACGGTCACGACCACGCCCGTCACCTGCCCGAGGCCGACCATCGGCTCCTCTACCCAGCCGGGGATCAGTTCGTGGACCGGCGCCCCCAGGTCAGCGGGCTGCAGCCGGCTGGACGCCAGTTCCGCCGCCAACGGCGCGAAGATGTCCCGACCGTGGAACGTCGCACTTGGAGCGTCGAGCCCGAGCCGCACGAGAACGGACGGCTCGACCCGTCTCAAGGTGACTTCCGACGCCGTCTCGACGACGCCCGCAAGCAGGCCGTTGTCCGGAGCGAGGAATACGTGTCCCTCGCACTCGACCGCGGCGATGTCGCGACCGCTGCCAACCCCCGGATCCACGACCGCAACGTGCACGGTGCCCATCGGGAAGTACCGGAACGACCGCGCGAGCCAGAACCCCGCCTCCGCTGGCCAGTGCGCGAGCACCTCGTGCGTGAGGTCCACGATGCGGACGTCCGGATGGCGGCGCAGCAACTGCCCCTTCATCACGCCGACGAAAGGGTCCTTCAACCCGAAGTCGGTCGTCAGCGTGACGACGCCGGACGCGCGGAACCCTGTCGAGGCTGGAGTCACGTTGCTGCCTGCCGCCCGCCCGAGAGTGACGGGCGCTGAAAGGGTAAACTTTTGTGTTTAATCCCGTCACGCCTGCGAATGCCCTACCTCTACCTCGTCCGTCACGCGCAACCCGACTTCACCGGAAACTACGACTCGGTGACGACCCTCGGCCTCGAACAGTCGGCGTGGCTCGGCCGCCACTTCGCGGCGCGCGGGCTGCGTTTCGCGCGCGTCATCTCCGGCAGCCTGGAACGCCAGAAGACCACGCTGGAAGAAATCCTGCGACACCTGCCGGACGCTCCGGCGCGTTCAGAGGACGCGCGTTTCAACGAGTACGATGCCGCGAGCGTGCTGGGCGCCTTCGAACATGCGGACGACCGCTCATTGCGCGCGAGCGGCGACCGGCGGGCGTACTTCACGGCGGTGCGGGCCGCGCTGTTTGCGTGGTCGCAGCAGGACCCGGGAACATCGAGCAGTGAGACCTGGCACGGGTTCGGCGAGCGAGTGGCGGCGGCGGTGACCGCGGCCTGCGAAGGTGTCGAAGCATCGGATCCGGTACTCGTCGTGACGTCGGGCGGTGTCATCGGCCGCATCGTCGCCTCGACGCTCGGGGCGGGCGCAGAGGCCGCGATCCAGCTCAACCTGCAGACGCGCAACACCGGCGTCACGGAGCTGGTGCGCGGTCGCAGCGCAGCCCGCCTGGTGTCGTTCAACGCCGTGCCGCACCTCGAGCGGCCCGACCGCGCGCACGCGGTGACCCACTCCTGAGAGCGGCGTGCCCGTCAGGCCTGCTTCACCAGCGACGCGAGGCTCCGCGTGTCGATCGTGCTCGACATGCGGGTGATCTGCTCCTGGTAGCGCGGCGCGAGTCCCTTGGCTTCGTCCAGCATCGAAAGGAACGTCTGCTTGAGCGTCGCCGAGTCCATGGTGCGGCCCGCGGCGTAGTAGCGCTGCGCTACCCGGCCGATCGCATACGTCGTGGCGAACGTCATCGCCGAGCTCGCCGCCTGCCGGCCCATCGCGCGTCCCAAGCCTCCGCCGATGCCGCCCAGCAGCCCGCCGAGCAGCTTGCGGCCGAACTGCTCGAGGTACTGGCCCGTGAGCCCGACGCCGAGCGTCGCGAGGAAGTCCTTCGCGTTCGGCATCGCCTGGATCATGACCGGCACCGTGCTGGTGGCCATCGTGGCCGTGGTCGTGGCGTTCCCCATCTCGATGGCGACCGCGCTGTTCATCACCGAGGTGGTCCCCCCACGATTCCGCGGCAGCCTGG
>JBBIVG010000394.1:0-2563 GCA_037439865.1 Nevskiaceae bacterium | reverse complement strand
GCTCGGCACGAACCCGCTCGCCTTCGGCGCGCCGTTGCCCGGCGGCCAGCCACCGCTCGTCATCGACCTCGCGATGTCCGTGGCGGCACGCGGCAAGATCGTTGCGGCCGAGAAGGCAGGGAAACCGATTCCCGGCGACTGGGCCGTGGATGCGCACGGCCAGCCGACGACCGATGCGAAGGCGGCGCTTGCGGGCACGTTGCTTCCGATCGGCGGCGCAAAGGGCGGCGCTCTCGCCCTCATGATCGAGATCCTGGCGGCGGCCGTCACCGGCAGCGCCTACGGCTGGGAAGCGAGCTCGTTCTTCGACGACAAGGGCGGGCCGCCGAACATGGGGCACGTGTTCATCGCGCTCGACCCTGCCCGCCTGTCCGCCGGCGCCTACGACTCACGCATGACCACCCTCCTCGAGGCGATCGCCGGCGAACCGGGCGCGCGTCTGCCGGGCACGAAGCGCCTCGGGAACCGCGCCCGGGCCGCGGCGGATGGCCTCGCCATCCCCGCCCCGCTGCACGCCGAGATCCGCGCCCTCATCGACCACCCGGCCTGACCCGACGGAGATACGCATGGCCGAAATCGTCATCACAGAATTCATGGACGAGGCGGCCATCCGCGAAACGTTCGCCGGGCGGAGTGTCATTTACGATCCAAAGCTGGTCGACGACCCGGCGCGGCTGCTCGAGGAAGTGCGCGAGGCCCGTGCGCTCATCGTGCGCAACCGTACGCAGGTCAGGGGCGCACTGCTCGAGGCAGCCACCGGGTTGAGCGTCGTCGGCCGACTGGGCGTCGGCCTCGACAACATCGACGTCGAGGCCTGCAAGGCCCGCGGGATCGCGGTCTATCCCGCGACGGGCGCCAACGACCTGTCGGTCGCCGAATACGTCATCACCGCGGCGCTGATGCTCCTGCGGCGTGCGTGGACCTCGACGGCGCGCGTGGCCGCCGGCGAATGGCCGCGCACCGAACTCATGGGCCGCGAACTCGCGGGCAAGCAGCTCGGTCTCGTCGGCTTCGGCGCGATCGCCCGGGTCACCGCCCGGATGGCGCGCGACCTGGGCATGAGCGTCGCCGCGTATGACCCGCTGCTACCGGCGGACAACTCGGCGTGGAGCGGCGCCGCCCGGCAGACGCTCGAGGAACTCCTTGCCGGCAGCAACGTCGTGAGCCTGCACGTGCCGCTGACGAAGGACACGCGCAACATGATCGACGCGGCGGCGCTCGCGCGCATGAAGCGCGACGCGATCCTCGTGAATGCCGCCCGCGGCGGCGTCGTGGACGAGATAGCGCTGGTCGACGCGCTCAAGGCGGGACGGCTCGGCGGCGCCGCGCTCGACGTGTTCGAGCGCGAGCCCGTGGACGCGGCATACGGCGCGCGCTTCGCCGGCGCGCCCAACCTGATCCTCACGCCGCACATCGCCGGCGTGACCGATGAATCCAACGTCCGCGTGAGCTCGGTGACGGCGCAGGCGGTGCTGCGGCAACTGCAGGCATGACCGACAGCCGGCACGAGGTCGACCTGCTCGTCGTCGGGGGCGGCATCAACGGTGCCGGCATTGCGCGCGACGCGGCCGGCCGCGGACTGAAGACCCTGCTGTGCGAGCAGCACGACCTCGCGTCACACACGTCCTCCGCGAGCACGAAGCTGATCCACGGCGGACTCCGCTACCTCGAGTTCTACGACTTCAAGCTCGTACGCAAGTCGCTGCGCGAGCGCGAGGTGGTGCTCACGGCGGCCCCGCACATCTGCTGGCCGCTGCGCTTCGTGCTGCCGCACGACGCGCACCTGCGCCCGGCGTGGATGATCCGCGCCGGCCTGTTCCTGTACGACCACCTCGCCCGCCGCCGCATGCTCAAGGGCTCGGAAGGCGTGAATCTCCGCAGGCATCCTGCCGGCGCGCCGCTCGAGGCGCGCTTTACCAAGGGCTTCGTCTATTCCGATGCCTGGGTGGACGACGCGCGGCTGGTCGTCATCAACGCGATGGACGCACGCGAGCATGGTGCGATCGTCCTCACGCGTGCGCGCTGCGTGCGGCTCGAACGCGGCGCCGACCGCTGGCTCGCGACGCTCGCGCACCCCGGCGGCGAAAAGACGCGCGTCGAAGCGCGCGCCGTCGTGAACGCGACGGGGCCCTGGGTCGATCGCCTGCTCGACGAGGCGACGCCCATTCCGGCCCGCGCGCACCCGCGCCAGGTGAAGGGCAGCCACATCGTCGTGCCGAAGCTCTTCGACCACGAGTACGCCTACATCTTCCAGGGCGCAGACGGCCGCATCGTCTTCGCGATTCCCTACGAAGGCGACTTCACGTTGATCGGAACGACGGAGATGGACTACACCGGCGACCTCTCGACGCCGCAGATCGCGGAGCGCGAGATCGACTACCTCACAGCGATGGCGAACCAGTACTTCGCGGGCGGCCTCGAGCGCAAGGACGTCGTGTGGACGTTTGCCGGGCTGCGGCCGCTGCTGGCGGACCCCACGGATCGCGCCACCAGCGTCACCCGCGACTACGTGCTCGACCTCGATACCCAGGGGCCGCCGTTGCTGTCGATCTACGGCGGCAAG
>JBBIVG010000393.1:0-2578 GCA_037439865.1 Nevskiaceae bacterium | reverse complement strand
CCGTGGGCCTCACCCCGGAAATGTTGCCGATGATCGTCACGGTGAACCTCGGCAAAGGCGCGCTCGCGATGTCGCGCAAGAAGGTCATCGTCAAGCGGCTCAACTCGATCCAGAACCTCGGCGCGATGGACGTCCTCTGCACGGACAAGACCGGCACGCTGACGCAGGACCGGATCATCCTGGAGCGACACGTGGACCTGTTCGGAGCCGAGAGCGCCGACGTGCTGCTCCACGCCTACCTGAACAGCCATTACCAGTCGGGCCTGAAGAACCTGCTCGACGTGGCGATCCTGCAGCACGCGGAGGCCGAGCGGCTCGAGGCGGAGGCACGGTCGTTCACAAAGCTCGACGAGGTGCCGTTCGACTTCAACCGCAGGCGCATGTCGGTGGCCGTCGAGGGACTCGACCGCCGCATCCTGATCTGCAAAGGCGCCGTGGACGAGGTCTTCGCAGTGTCGCGGTTCGGGCGGGCGGCGCGGAGACCTTCCCGCTCGACGATTCGCACCTCCTGCAACTGCAGGAAACCACCCGTGAACTCAACGAGGACGGCTTCCGGGTCATAGCGCTCGCCTACCGCGACTTGCCGCCGGGACAACGGACCTGCAGCGTGCGCGACGAGGCGGACCTCACCCTGCTCGGCTACGTGGCGTTCCTCGACCCGCCGAAGGACAGCGCCAGCGAGGCCATCGCGGCGCTGCGACGCCAGGGCGTGTCGGTCAAGATCCTGACCGGCGACAACGAGGTCATCGCGGGCAAGGTCTGCCGGGACGTGGGCCTTGCGGTCGACGCGGTAGCCATCGGCCCCGACCTGGATGGATTGCCACCGGACCAGCTGGCGGCCGTCGCTCAGCGAGCAACGGTGTTCGCGCGGCTCACGCCTTCGCAGAAGTCGGACGTCATCGAGTCCCTGCGCTCCGGTGGCCACGTCGTCGGCTTCCTGGGCGACGGTATCAACGACGGGCCGGCGCTCAAGGCGGCCGACGTGGGCATCTCGGTCGACTCCGCAGTGGACATCGCCAAGGAGACGGCGGACGTCATCCTGCTCGAGAAGAGCCTGCTCGTGCTCGGCGACGGCGTGCGCGAGGGGCGGCGGGTCTTCGGCAATATCATCAAGTACATCCGCATGGGCGCGAGCTCGAACTTCGGCAACATGTTCAGCGTCATCGGCGCGAGCGCATGGCTGCCGTTCCTGCCGATGGCACCGGTGCAGGTGCTCACGAACAACCTGCTCTACGACTTTTCCCAGGCCGCCATCCCGACCGACCAGGTCGACGAAGAGTTCCTCGCCACGCCGCGGCGCTGGGAGATCGGCAGCATCGGCCGCTTCATGTTGGCCATCGGCCCGATCAGCTCGATCTTCGACTACGTGACCTACGGGGTCATGTACATCGTGTTCGGCGCGAACACGCCCGCGCAGGCGGCGTTGTTCCAGACCGGGTGGTTCGTCGAGTCCCTGCTGTCGCAGACGCTGATCATCCACGTGATCCGAACGTCGCGTATCCCCTTCGTCCAGAGTCGCGCCAGCCTGCCGCTCACGATCACGACGCTCGCGATCTGCACGCTGGGGACGTGGCTGCCCTACTCACCGCTGGCCCCGTTGTTCGGCTTCGCGCCGCTGCCGCGCGGCTACTGGGCGATCCTCGGTTGCATCCTCGCGAGCTACCTGACCCTCACTCACTTCGTGAAAGTCTGGCTGCACCGACGCTTCGGGCTCGTCTAGGACGTCACGCCGGCGGCGCAAGCGTACCGCGCTGGTAGTCGACGATCGCCTGCTGGATCTCCAGCGGCGTGTTCATCACGAACGGGCCGTACTGCACCACGGGCTCCCCGATCGGGCGCCCGGCCAACAGCAGCGCCTGCACGCCACGCTCGCCGGCGCGGATCGTGAACTCGTCACCCGGCGTGAGGAGCCCGGCGGCACGGTAAGGCAGCGCCTTGCTGTTTTCGCCGACGACCGCATCGCCCTCGTAAACGTAGAGGAAGACGTTGTGGGTGGCCGGTGTCGGAATCGTTGTCGACACGCCGGGCGGCAGACGCACGTCGAAGTACATGGGCTCCGTCGAGAGCCCCCCGATCGGGCCCGATACCGCGACCGCGCCCTGGCGCAACGTGCCTGCGATCACGCGTGCCTCGCCGCCGCCGGACAACGCGGCCGTCGGGACCTCGCTGCTCGGGATGCCACGGTACGCGGCCGGCTTCATCTTCTCGCGCGCGGGCAGGTTGATCCACAGCTGGAAGCCGCGCATGCGTCCCTCGGTCTGCTGCGGCATCTCCGAATGGATCACGCCGCGGCCGGCCGTCATCCACTGCACGTCGCCCGGGCCGATGTCCCCGACGTGGCCGTGGCTGTCCTCGTGGCGCATGTGCCCTTCGAGCATGTAGGTCACCGTCTCGAAGCCACGGTGCGGATGCGACGGGAAGCCCGCCAGGTAGTCGTTCGGGTCGTCGGAGAAGAACTCGTCGAGCATCAGGAACGGGTCGAAGCGCAGGTGCTGGTGGCCTCCAAGGCTGCGGCGCAGCTTGACGCCGGCGCCGTCGGACGCCGCCACGGACGGGATCACGGCCTGGAGCTTGCGAC
>JBBIVG010000392.1:0-2579 GCA_037439865.1 Nevskiaceae bacterium | reverse complement strand
GAGGTACAGGCCCATGTCGGACGAATAGTCGAGACTGCCCTGCATCGCCGGACCGTTGGCGGTCTGCGTGATGCCGCGCCAGTCGTAGTCGGTCGTGGCAGTGACCGTGCCGGAAAATTCCGCGTGTGCCGCCGCGGCAGACGCCATCAGCACCACCGCCCCCAACCCTTGAGTGAATTTCATGCTGAACCCCTTCGTTGCGTTAAAACCACAGAGGGAAGCCGCCCCTGCACCGGATTGTAGCAGACAGGTCACGGGTGGCATCCCGACGTCCGGCGCAAGCCGATGAAATACGGATAGCAGGATTCGTGCCAGCCCGAGACGGTGCGTCCGGCCGCGAAAAATCGCGCTGGCGGGTCACTGGAGTCGCGCGACATGCACCGTGGCGGCGCAGCCACGCGCCGCATTGCACCGCGATGGATGTTGCGGAGACCCGTCAGCTGGCCGGCGGCGGCTCGTAGATCGCGTAGAACTTGCGCGCGGGCTCCAACACCTCCCAGATGCCCCGGAACCCGGCCGGCATCACGAAGCAGTCGCCGGGACCGAAGGTCCAGGATCGCCCGTGCTCGTCCGAGATGCGGATACGCCCCTCGGTGAGCACGCAGAGCTCGTTCTCGGTGTAGGACACGTGCCATGCGCCCTTGCCGCTGCGCCAGATACCCCCGAAGAAGCGGCCGGTGTCGTCCGTGTACAGATTGCGAACGTGCTGGCCGGGCATCGGGCTCCCCGGAACCACGCGCGCAGGATCCAGGCCGAGGGACTCCTCCTTGCCGCTGAACTCGTCGATCCGGATGACTTCGGGTCCCAGTTCTGTCATGGCCCCTCCTCGCGCGGAGTTTCGCCGGAGCGTAGCACGCGCCGCGGTCGGCGCCTCGCGGCGATCATCCGCACGCCTTCGCCAGCAGATCGCTCACTTCCGCGTCGGACGTCTGGCCGAAGTCGCGATACCACTGCCCCACCGCGCTGAAGAGCATCGGCGCCGCGAGGCAGACCACTTCATCGGCGACGGCGGCGATGCGATCGCGCGCGTCGGGCGATGCGACGGGCACGGCCACGACCACGTGCCTCGCTCCGAGCGCCTTCAAGGCGCGCACGGCCGCTTCCATGGTCGCACCGGTCGCAAGCCCGTCATCCACGAGGATCCCGGTGCGGCCGTGCATGTCGAGCGGCGGCCGCGCGCCGCGATATTGTCTCTCGCGGCGGACAAGTTCCGCCTGCTCCTGTCGCTTGACCTGCTCGATGGCCCGCTCACCAGGGTCCGCCATCCGCAGCACGTCCTCGTTCATCACGACGGCGCCGCCGCTCGCAATCGCGCCCATCGCGAGCTCCGGCTGCCACGGCAGTCCGAGCTTGCGAACGACGAGCACGTCGAGCGGCAGGCAGAGCGCCTGCGCGACTTCGAACGCAACCGGTACGCCGCCGCGCGGCAATGCAAGCACGATTGTGTCGGCTGCGGCGCGCCTCCCCTCGAGGGCCTTGGCGAGCGCACGACCCGCGTCGGCGCGGTCTTCGAATACCCGCGTCATGCCTCGTCTCCGACGGACTGTTTCCATGTTCCGCGACGCACCGGGGCGCGCCATTCGCGCATGTACCTAAGTGCTATGCTGGCCCGGTGTCGATCGGCCTCGCAGACAAGGTCGCCTATCTCCGGAGCCTCTGCGGCGCGGGCGACGAGGTCATCGAGACGCACTTCGCCTGGGTGTTCCTCGCTGGCGAGCACGCGCTCAAGCTGCGCAAGCCGGTCCGGCGCGATCCGATGGATTACGGCACCCTCGCGGCACGCAAGACCGATTCCGAGGCCGAGGTCGCGCTCAACCTGCGACTCGCACCGGACGTGTACCTGCGGACGCTGCCGCTCGTGCTGGGCCCGCGTGGCCGGCTTTCGCTCGGCGGCGACGGCGAGATCGTGGACTGGCTCGTCGAGATGCGCCGTCTCGACCGTCGCTGGATGCTGGACGCAGCGCTCGAGCGCGGCGAAGTCGGCTCGCACGTGCTCGGCCGCGTCGTGGACATGCTCGCCGGGTTCTACGCGACGGCGCCGGCCGCGATTACTTCGGCGGGTGCACTGGGGCGCCGCCTCCTCGCGCAGGTCGAAGCCAATCACGCGGTGATCGCAACGCTGGATCGGTCGCGCGCGGACGACCTGGCCGGACGCCAGCGTGCCGCCCTGGAGCGCCTGGACGCCGAGCTCGACGCGCGCGCGGCTCGCGGTTGCGTCATCGAAGCGCACGGCGATCTGCGACCGGAGCACATCCTCCTGGCGGAACCACCTGCCGTGATCGACTGCCTCGAATTCGATCGCGATCTGCGCGTCCTCGATCGTGCCGAGGAGCTGTGCTTCCTGGAGCTGGAGTGCGCGCGAATCGGCCACGCCTCGACCGGTCGTTGGCTGCGCGAGCAATGCCTGCGACGCCTGTCCGACGACGCCTCGCCCGAGATGCTCGGCTTCTATCGCAGTCATCGCGCCGCGACGCGCGCGAAGCTCTACACCTGGCGCGCGGACGAGCCCGACGGCGGCACGCCGGAAGAGTGGCGCGTGCGCGCGAGGCAGTACCTCGAAACTGGGGACATTCACCTGC
>JBBIVG010000391.1:0-2592 GCA_037439865.1 Nevskiaceae bacterium | reverse complement strand
TCGCCCATCGCGACGCCCGACCGCGAGCGATACGCGCCATCGACGAACAACCCGACGGCCGGCTCGAAGTTCGGGATGTTGGCCAGGTTGCCCATGCCGCGGATCCGCAGCGAGGTCACGAACGGGTTCGTGTTTCCCTCCACTTCGAGCGATGGCACGACGGAATCGAGCTTCTGGAATTCATTGACGCCGGCATCGGCGAGACTCTGGGCAGAGAGCGCCGTGACCGCCATCGGCACGTCCTGGAACGACTGCTCGCGCCGCGTGGCCGTCACGACGATCTCTTCGACCTTCGGCTCGACCGCTTCCTGCGCATCCGCAGCGCCGGCCGTGACCGCGCATGCCGCGAGCAGGACCGCCCGCACCGCCTCGCGGATCGCGGTGGTTTCCTGGTTGGTGATTACGACGCCGGTGACGCGCGTGCGGTCACCACTCTGACTGGTCATGTTGCTCCCCCTGCAGACTTGAGCTGCGATCTGGTGGAGCGCAGTCTCAGGTCGCGACGGGGAGTCGCCTATCGGAATTCCGCAGAGTTGATTCGTCGCCCCCGGTCAGGGCTTTCGTCGCAGCGTGTCCGACGGCAATTCGCCGAAGCACTCCTTGTAGGCGCGCGAGAATTCGCCGAAGTGCCAGAACCCCCAGTTGAGCGCCTCAATCGAGACCGTCGTCGATTCGGGCGCGGCGGCGAGCAGGGCCTGCCTCACCCGATGCAGCCGGAGCCGGACGAGGTAATTCATCGGCGTCAGGCCCGCGATTTCCTTGAACGCATATTCCAGTGTGCGCTCGCTCACCGCCGCGATCCTGCAGAGGTCGGTGACGTAGATCCGCTCATCGGTGTGCGCCAGGGCGTACTCCTCGGCGACCTTCACAATGTGGTTCTGGGCCTGGCGCGTGCGGTCGCTGCGTGCGGACTCGAAGTCGTCCGCCGCCCGAAGCGTCGTCAGCAGCATCTCGAGCATTTCGTCCTGGGCGGCGACGCGCTCCTTCGCGCCCTCGTCGAACAGCGAGGGTTGCTGCAAGGCGGTATCCACGAGCTGCTTTCCCCAGTCGAACAGGGCGCGAACACGTTCGGCATCGACCTGCAGCGGCTCCACGCCTCTCGGCAAGTGAAACTCGCTCTCGCGTCCCCGGGCCGTCAGGTGCGCGCGGATGTCGTCGGGTGGGACCAGAAACGTGATGCTCTCCCACCCCCGATTGGTGACGAAGATGTTCTCCGCTTCCGACTCCGCGGCCAGCATCAAGCCCGGGCGGACCGGCAGCCCGTTGGCCGTCCCGCTGCTCTGTGGGCCGAACGTGAGGAACCCGACCAGGCCCTTGCGGAGGCTCGTGCGGGTCCGGATACGAAGGTTGGCCGAATGGAAGATGACCGCGGCGGTTTCGAGCCGAACGACCGCGCGCCGAACCTGCATGGGCTCCGACTGCAGCTGTACCGCGTCGAGATCCAGCAGCTCGACGCCGGCATTGGCATCGGTGGGGTCACTGATGTCCACCACCGTGACGCCGGAATGGTCACTGCCGGCTGCGGGCTTTTTCATTGCGGGTCTTTGCGGAAATCCGATAGACGGGCCCCGTCATCATTCCGATCATACTCAATCCAGGTGGGTCGCCGGCCGGTCTTTCCGGCTCGCACAGACGTGTGAACGACGCCGGACCGGGGCCGTATGCAGTGCGGCAAGTCGGTCATGCGAATTGCGAAATGGCGCCGCGCCGCGACGGGTGTATCGTCTCTCCGGCTGGCGCCGATGCCGGATTCCGCGGAGGACACGATGAAGCGCTGCATGTACGGGAAATCCGACACCCCTGATCGCTTCGGCCGTTTCTCAATGAGCCTGGGTCTCGTCGGGTTGACGGCTGTCCTCGCTACACCCGCCATCGCTCAGGCGCCGGACCAGCCGCGCCGGCCGAACATCGTCATCATCCTCGGTGACGACATGGGTTTCTCCGACATGGGCTCGTTCGGCAGCGAGATCAAGACGCCGAACCTCGACTCCCTGGCGCGGGAGGGCGTGCGCTTCACGACCTTCTACACGCACGCCAGCTGCTCGCCGACGCGGTCGATGCTGCTCTCCGGCGTGGACACGCACCGCAACGGCCTCGGCAACATGAGCGAGTGGACCGCCCCGAACCAGATGGGCCTCGACGGCTACGAGGGCAACCTCAACGACCGCGTGGTCACGCTGCCGCAGCTCCTGAAGGACGCCGGCTACCACACCTACATGGTCGGCAAGTGGCACCTGGGGAAGGAGCCCAACCAGATCCCGGCCGCACGCGGCTTCGAGCGCGACTTCACGCTGCTCGACGGGATGGGCAGCTACTGGGACGACTGGAGCTTCTCGGCCGCCAATCCGAAGTCGCTCTACACGGAGGACGGCCGGTACCTGACCAGGCTGCCGAAGAATTTCTACGCGACGCAGACCTACACCGACAAGCTGATCTCCTACATCGACGCCAACCACGGCGACGGCAAGCCGTTCTTCGCCTACGTCTCGCACCAGGCGCCGCACGAGCCGTACCACCTGCCGAAGGAGTGGCGCAGCCGCCACGTCGGCGAGTACGACAAGGGCTATGACGCAGTACGGCAGGAGCGCCTGA
>JBBIVG010000390.1:0-2610 GCA_037439865.1 Nevskiaceae bacterium | reverse complement strand
GGGAAAGCCTGTTGATCCCCGCCTGTGCCGGCGCGGCCAGCGTGATGTATCGCATCTCCCTCAGCAACGCGAACGACATGAAGACCGCGTTCGCCAACGGGCAGTTCATCCTGATGAGCCGCGCCTGCTACGACGCGATCGGCGGGCACGTTGCCGTTTTTCACCAGCCAGTCCTTGACCGACTGCGCGCGCTGGTTGGCGAGCCCGACCATGTCGTCGTCTCTGGCCTGCGCGTTGGTGACCATGAGCAGCGTCTCGTCCTCGCCGCGCTGCTTGATGCCGGACTCCTGCGCCCGCCCGTCGAGCAGCATGCCGAGGCACTTCGCGTGCGGGTCCTTCCAGTCGTCCTCGCCCATCTCCGCGCCGTGGGCCTGCAGCAGGCGGCGGATGATGTTGATCGCGGCGTCGTGACCGTCGAACAGCGATGCGGCGCTCACGAACCGGAGCGGCGTCTCCTCGGCACGCGTCTCGGGAAGCCTGCGCGCGGTGCCTGTCACCTTGCCTGCGGTCATGGTCGTCTCCGGGCTCGTTCGGCCGCCGCCCAAGAGTCTATTACTACTCTTGAGTAGAATGTTACCGGCGAGTATGATTGTGGGCGAACCGGCCGTCAACCCAGCGACCGCGGCCGGCCGGTGACCCGCCATGGCATTGACGCGAAAACGCCGCCAACCATCCCGTACCGAGACTGCGGCGGACGGCTCGCCCTGGGCAATCCGCCATCGACGGCCGCGCGACCACGACCTGAAGCGCGAGGCGGTCGTGCGTGCCGCCGCACGTGCCTTCAACGAGCGCGGTTACCACAACACCTCGCTCGACGACATTGCGGCGGCGCTCGGCGTCACCAAGCCCACCATCTATTACTACGTCGCCAACAAGGAGCAGCTCCTGTTCGAGTGCTTCCGGGCCGGACTGCAGCGCATCCGCGATGCGTTCCGCGACGCCGAGCGATCGGACCGACCCGCGCGCGAGAGGCTGAACGCAGTGGTCCGCGGCTATGCCGAGGCCATCGCCTCCGAATACGGCTGGTGCATGGTGCGCGCGCACGAGCACGATCTCGGCGTCGACATGGGGCGCGAGATCAACGCACTCAAGTCCGAGATCGACCAGGGCATCCGCCGCCTGCTGCGCGAAGGCGTCACGGACGGCTCCATCGGCCCGTGCGACCCCAAGATCACGGCGTTCGCGATGGCCGGCGCGCTCAACTGGATCGCGCACTGGTACCGGGAGAACCAGCCGATGAGTGCGGCGCAGGTCGCCGACGCATTCGCGACGTTCTTCGAGAATGGGCTCCTGCCCCGCCCCGCACGCTACGCCGGTGCCCGCGGCTGAAGGTCGTCTTGCACCGCAAAAAGCTGCGGGCTTACACTCGGCCGCGGCGGCGATTCCGCTGCCCAGGAACCCAGACGCGGCCCGACCCGGGCCCGCAGACCAGGACGAGAGGGCCCATCGATGAACGAACACGTCGTGATCCTTGGCGCGCGCCGCACGCCGATCGGAGCTTTCCAGGGCGCGCTCGCGTCCATGACCGCGGCGCAACTCGGCGCCGTCGCCGCCCGGGCCGCCGTCGCTGATTCCGGCGTCGCGGCCGACGCGCTCGACGAGGTCATCCTCGGCTGCGTGCTGCCCGCGGGCCAGGGCCAGGCCCCCGCTCGCCAGGCGGCGGTCGGTGCCGGTATCGGACTCAACGTTCCGGCGACGACCGTGAACAAGATGTGCGGCTCCGGCATGAAGTCCGTGATGCTGGGCGCCGACCAGATCCGCGCCGGCAACGCGAGTGCCATCCTTGCCGGCGGCATCGAATCGATGACGAATGCGCCGTACATGCTGATGAAGGCACGCGCCGGTTACCGCATGGGCCACGGCGAGATCATCGACCACATGTTCTACGACGGGTTGCAGAGCCCCTGGGATGGCAAGGCCATGGGCTGCTTCGCCGACGCGACGTCGGCAAAATACGGGTTCACGCGCGCCGACCAGGACAAGTTCGCCGCGGAGTCCGTACGCCGTGCCCAGCGCGCCGTGAAGGACGGCGATTTCGCCGCGGAGGTCGCGCCCGTCGTCGTGAAGACCCGCAAGGGAGAGCAGACGGTCGCCCAGGACGAGACGCCATTCACGCTGGACCTCGAGAAGATCCCGAGCCTCAAGCCGGCCTTCGGCAAGGACGGCACGGTCACCGCCGCCTCCTCGTCCTCGATTTCCGACGGTGCCGCCGCCATCGTCATCGCGAGTTCGACCTTCGCGACGTCCAAAGGGCTGAAGCCGATCGCCCGCATCGTCTCCTACGCGAGCCATGCGCAGGCACCCGAGTGGTTCACCACCGCTCCGGGCCCGTCGATCCAGAAGGCGCTCGATCGCGCCGGCTGGAAGGTGTCCGACGTGGACCTCTTCGAGATCAACGAGGCGTTCGCGTGCGTGACCATGGCCGCCATCCACGACCTCGGGCTCGACCCCGCCAAGGTCAACGTCAATGGCGGCGCGTGCGCGCTCGGCCACCCCATCGGCGCGACGGGAGCACGCCTCATGACGACGCTGGTGCACGCACTCCGCCGGCGTGGCCTGCGCCGGGGCGTCGCCTCGAAGCGCTGCGTCAATTGTCGGCGGCTGGTGTGC
>JBBIVG010000389.1:0-2638 GCA_037439865.1 Nevskiaceae bacterium | reverse complement strand
AGTACGCGGGCATCTGCGGCCAGGGGCCCTCCGATCATCCCGACCTCGCGCAGTGGCTTGTCAGCCAGGGGATCGAAAGCATGTCGCTCAATCCGGATACCGTCGTCGAGACCTGGCTCTTCCTCGCGGATCCGAAGGCGCAGGCGCGTCACTAGCGGACGCGACGCGGGCGCAGCAGCGTCGAGGTGAGCTCAAGGTAGAGTTACGGGCATCGCCCCGGCGCGCGAAGAAGACATGCGCGCCGGGGCGATGCCCGTAACTCTACCCGTTGCCCGCGCCTGAGCGACTTGCCGGCCCGTGACATCCGCCGGTGACGCGATACAGCGCATCAGGCCGGCAAATCGCACGGCGCAAGTAACCGGACACATTGCCAGGCCAGGCCGGACATCGGCGTCCGCTCCGAGCACGTTGTTACGGCGCGGTCCGGTGACGCTTCATGCGCTGTGCGAGTAATCGGGGACCGGCGCCGATTGCGACGAAGCTCGCCGCATTCGGTGCCAGTCCCCGATTACTCGCTCAGGCGCCGGCTGTCAGACGATCGTTCCGTGTCGCTTCCGGCGAGCATGTCTTCTTCGCTCGCCGGAAGCGACACGGAACGATCGTCTTCACACCGGCTCAGCTGAGCGACTGACGGCCGGCAAGCGCATGCGCAAGCGTCCCGCCATCCACGTACTCGAGTTCGCCGCCCACCGGCACGCCGTGCGCGATCCTCGACGCCTTCAGTCCGAATCGCGCGACGACCTCGGCGAGGAAGTGCGCCGTCGCCTCGCCCTCCACCGTCGGATTCGTCGCAAGAATGACCTCGCGGACCTCGCGTTCCGCGAGCAACCGTTCGAATGCCTCGATGCCGATCTCCGCCGGGCCCACGCCGTCGAGCGGCGAGAGGTGCCCCATGAGCACGAAATAGCAGCCGCGGAAGCTCGCCGACTGCTCGATCGCCACGACGTCCGCCGGTGACTCCACGACGCACAGGAGCGTGCGGTCGCGACCCGGTGCCGCGCAGACCGGACAGAGTTCGCCCTCGGCGAACATCCGGCAGCGCTTGCAGTGGCCGAGCGAGCCGATCGCCGCGGTGAGCGACGCGGCGATTTCGCGCGCGCCGTCGCGATCCCGCTCGAGGAGATGGAACGCCATGCGCTGCGCGGACTTCGGTCCGACGCCCGGCAGGCTGCGCAGCGCCTCGATCAGCCGGTTGAGCGACGGCGGATAGAGCATCGCCGGGCTGCGATCAGCCGCCGAACGGCAGCTTCAGGCCCGGCGGCAGGTTCATGCCGCCCATCAGCCCCGCCATCTTCTGCTGCGAGGCAGACTCCAGGCGGTGCACGGCGTCGTTGATGGCGGCTGCGACGAGGTCCTCGACCATCTCGCGATCGTCGAGCGGCACGGACGGGTCGATCTGTACGCGCTTCGCCTCGTGGCGCCCGTTGATCGTCACCTTGACCATGCCGCCGCCGGACTCGCCGGTGACCTCCATGGCCGCGATCTCCGCCTGCGCCTTCTGCATGTTCGCCTGCAGCTGCTGCGCCTGCTTCATCAGGTTGCCCATTCCGCCCTTCATGCTGTCGTGCACTCCCGGTGTGTGGTTCAGTTGAGAGGCTTGACGGAGCCCGGCTGCACCGTCGCGCCGAAGATGTCGCGCATTGCGCGCACCGCGGGATCGCCCTCGATCGCCTGCTCCGCCGCCTTGAGACGCTCGTCCGCCGCGTGCGCCTGCTGGCGCGCGGGCGTCCGGTCGACGCCGACCGACCCGCCGAGGCTGATCTCGACGCGCACCGGCTGCCCGAAATGCTGCGACAGCGCCTGTGTCAGCTTCTGCACGAGCTGCGGTCGGTTGAACGTGTCGCCCGCCGGATCGAGACGCAGCCTGACGAGATCGTTGACGCGACCGGTCAGCACGCAGTGAGCGGCGAGCTGTCCCGCCGGGCCCTGCAGCCCGAGCGCGCCCACGATCGCGGACCACTCGCCCGCCGGCTCCGCCGTCGCGGATGCGGCCGGCGCCGGCGTCGGAGGGGTTCGAGGCTGGGACGACGAAGTCGCCGGCATCGCCGTGGACACCGGCCCGGGCCGGAACGCCAGCATCCTGAGCAGCGCCATCTCGAAGCCGGCGCGGGCGTCCGGCGCGAAGTCGAGGTCGCGCCGCGCCATGATCGCGATCTGGTAGAGCAGCTGCAGGTCCTCGGGCGAGAATCGCCCGGCCAGCAAGGCCAGCGCCTGGTCCTGCTCCTCGTCCTCGCCGCGCAGGTCGGGCAGCGCCTGCAGCAGCGCCATGCGCTGGATGGCGGCGGAGAGCTCGCCGAGTGCCTGGTCATAGTCCGGCGCACGCTCGTCGAGCTGCTGGACCGCAGCCATGAGCGCCATGCCGTCCTTGTCGGCCAGCGCATTCACGATCGATTCGACGTGGCGCCGGTCGAGCGTGCCGAGCAACGAGCGCACCTCGCTCTCGAGCGCGCGGCCGCCGCCGAACGCGAGCACCTGGTCGAGCAGCGACAGCGCGTCGCGCATGCTGCCCTCCGCGCCACGCGCCACCGCGCGCAGGGCCGCCGGTTCGAACTCGAAGTTCTCCGCCGTGGCGATCTCGGTGAGCCGCTCCTGGATCTGCGCCAGCGGCAGCCGGCGCAGGTGGAACTGCAGGCAGCGC
>JBBIVG010000388.1:0-2647 GCA_037439865.1 Nevskiaceae bacterium | reverse complement strand
ACCGCACAGCTCGCCTACATCCACGAAGACCAGAACCTCGGCGCGAGCTACAAGCTCGGCGACTCGTCCGGCCGCAACAAGACCCTGAACGAGGTCAAGTTCAACGTGCATTACTCCTACGAGCAGACCTACGCGCTCGCGGTCGGCCTGTTCGGCGTGGGTGGCTCACGCAATGCGCTCATGTATGCGCCCGACCCGGTGGACGGCAGCGCCAACGGGCGCCCGACCAGCCAGGGATACGTCCTGGAGGCCGACTGGATACCGTGGGGCAAGGTGACTTCACCGAACCAGCCCTGGATGAATGCGCGCATCGGGCTGCAGTACACGGGCTACGGCAAGTTCAACGGCAGCAGCAACAGCTACGACGGCTTCGGCCGTTCCGCGAGCGACAACAACACGATCTTCCTGTACCTCTGGCTCGCCATCTAGCGGACAAAGGGAGGATTCCGAGGAGGCGCCGGCCGGCAGGATCGCACCCTGCCGGCCGGCGTCGTTGCGCCATTCAGAATTCGTACTCGACCATGAAGCGCATGGTCGTGTCGGGAGTCGCGTCCGTGAGCCCGAACAGCAGGCCGAGTTCGTACTTGAACGCACCGTTCGCGGTACGGAACTTGCCGTACATCGCGGGGCCGAGCTGCTGCTCGTGATCGTTGAACGAACCGAACGCGCCCCAGTCGCCGAGGCCGCCGTACATCTCGATGCCGGGCTCGAAGCGCTCCTCGAGGCGATAACGGTACTGCCAGCGGTACCCCAACTCGAGGTCGGCGCCGCTCTCGAGTGCCTGTTCGAACAGCAGGTTGACGCGGACCTCGTTGCGACCGAAATCCTTCTGGCCCAGGAGGCCCAGCTCGATCGCGTCCGCGCCGTCGTCCTCCAGTGAATAGGCGTATTCCGCGAGCAACCCGAAATCCGCCCAGTACTGTCCCTGTTCCGTGAGCTGGAAGATGTTCTCCGACGCGATCTCGGTGGCCTCGAGGCTCTCGCCCGGCTCGCGCTCGTACTCGACGAGCAACTCGGTGAGCCAGCGCGAAGTGGGCGCATACTCGAATTCGAGCTTGTAGGCCTGGCCGCCGTCGAGGGAGCTGCGGCCATCGAAGTCGTAGTGACCGCGCAATTCGATGGCCATCTCGCCCTGCTCGACGAGCGGCGAGTACACCACGTGATCGGCCCGCGCCGGCGGCGCATGGCCCGTGAGGCCGATCGCCAGGATGCTGGCAGGTACCGCCGCCGCTTGCTTGAGTGTCGCCGGGCGGCCGTTGACGACGCGCGACAGCGCGACGATGCCGAACAGCGTCGCGGCGAATGCCAGGAGCTGCATTGCGCTCGGTCGGTCATCGTAACCGACGAGTACGTGCAGGAGCTGGCCGACGACGCCGTGCTCGGGCAGCACGGACGATGCGTCCCAGATCGGATCGACCAGCGCCGGAAGGATGCCGGCCTGGACGAGATATCCGGTCCCTTGCCCGGCCATCCCGGCCGCCAGCAGCACGATGAGCCAGTTGGTCACGGAGAAAAGATGCCGGGTCGGTACGCGCACGAGACCGAAGTACAGGACGGCTCCGGCGGCCACGCCCGCGGCGAGGCCGAGGACCGAACCGCCAAGCAGTGCGCCCGAGCCCGCTCCGCCCGCGGCGATGCCGTACAGGAACAGGACGACCTCCGATCCCTCGCGCAGCACGGCGAGTCCGACGACGAGTGCAAGCACGTGCAGCGGGCGCGTCCCGGTGCTCACGTCGTGGCCGACCGCGCGCATCTCGCGCGCGATGTCCGCGCCGTGCTTCTGCATCCACACGCAGTGCCACGCCAGCATGAGGACCGCGCCGAACAGGATCGAGGCATTCATCACTTCCTGGCCGACGCCCTCGAGCGCCGAGGCGATCGATTCGGCGCCCGCCGCGACGAGAAGGGAACCCGCGATGCCCGCAAGCAGGCCGGCGAGGACCCAGCGGCGACTCGAAGCGATCCCGCGCGAGGCGGCGAGCACGATGCCGATCACGAGCGCGGCTTCGAGGACTTCACGAAAGACGATGACGGCCGAGCCGAGCATGGGTCACTCCGCGATCAGCCAGCCGCGGGCGGTGGCCATGTTGAATTCGCCGAAGAACTCGTACTTGCCGGGCTTCAGGGGTCCGACGAATACGACGATGCGTCCGTTGCCGGGGACGACCTTCTCCCGGTTGAGCTGGTAGCTCTCGAACTCTTCCGGGGTCGGATCCCTGTTCTCGATGACCAGGCGGATTTTCTGGCCGGCCGGCACGCTGAGTTCGGCCGGGGTGAATCGATGGTCCTGGATCACCAGCGAGAATTCGGGCTCGGCAGCCTGGGCCCGGGTGGCGAGGAGGCACCACAGGGCGGTGGCTACCGTCAGAGCGGTGCGGGACTTGGACAGTTGCATGGGCTGGTCCACCGGGTGAGGTGATGCAACTATATACGAATGAGAAGTATTCGCAACTCGACGGCTACTACCTCCGTGACTCGGTCCGAGCCAAATTCAGGTAAAAGGCCCTCATGAAGCATCGGGAACTGCGCTTCCCCGGTTGCCAGGAGGTGAACCTCTTCGCGCAGGCCTGGCTGCCGGAAAGAGCGCCGCGCGCGATCGTCGTGATCTCGCACGGACTCGGCGAGCACGGCGGTCGTTATGCGCCGC
>JBBIVG010000387.1:0-2659 GCA_037439865.1 Nevskiaceae bacterium | reverse complement strand
CGGCGGAAAGCTTCGCCGAAACGTTGCGTTGATCGGTTGAGCCGGCACTGGCACCGAATTCCAGAATGTCCCCTGTTTTCAGGAGGGATGCTTCATGGCTGACAGGAGTTCCGAGCCGACCATGCCACCCGAGGTGGCTGCGATCCGCGACCGGGGCTACGCCTGCTGGGCGAGCGACGACGTGGCGCGCGCCATCCGCTCGCAGTTCGCGGCCGACCGCATCCCGGTGAAAGGCGTCCGGCACGTCCGCGTCTGGGGAATCCAGGTGGACGACGAGCGCGAGTTACCGGGCCGCGAACGGACCATGATTCCCGACGAGGAACTGTGGCAGGTCGAGCTGCAGGCGGCCGACGGTTCGAGCTTCGAGGTCAACTCACAACTGTTGAAGCCTGCGCCGCGCTGAGCAGTCGTCAGAGCCGCAGGATCCGCCGTGCCGCGTACGCGCGTGATTCGTCGGCGAAGTAGATGATGATCGCGCGCAGGGCGCGGCATTTGCGCTGCCGCACGATCGCCGAAGACACGCCGAGGCGCGCCGCGATCTCACCCGGCTTCAACCCCTCGACCAGGCTCAGCTGCAGAATCAGTCGGTCGCGTGCATTCAAGAGCTCGAGGGCGCGAGTCGCCAGCATTCGCCGGTCCTCACGCTCGATGTGCTCCGACGGGTCAGGGACGCTAACTCCCTGGTCTAGCGGCGCGGTGTGCGGCGCGCGCCGCGCCGCGCGCACGTAGCCGCTGATGATGTTGGCTGCCGTCCCTCGCACGAATCCGGTCAGGTGAGCGGTGTTGCGGACGCCCCCGCGCCGCAGCGCCTGGATGACGGCCATCAGCACTTCGTCCACGAGTTCCCGCGCCGCGTCGCGATTGCGGGTGCGCGCGAGCGCCATGGAGAAGACACAATCGCAATAGAGTCGGACAAGCTCGGCCTCGGCAGCGCGGTCCCCCTTGGCGATGCGCTGCGCGAGCGCCTCGCCGTCGTCGATTCCCTCGACGTCCCCTGACGGCTTCATGCGAGCCCCGCGACGATCCTGTCGCTCCTTGGTTTGCGGTCGATCCTACTCCGGGCATCGGGCGATGTCAGCGGCCAGCAGCAGTCGGGGCAACGGATCCTTCGGTTTCTGCGAGGTCCGGTTGACGGGTCCGCCCGCCACAATGGCCACCGTCAATCACCGCGGGACGCACCATGAACCTCGCCCAGTCGCTGCTCACGGCCCTCCGGGACCACGGCGCACGCCAGGTCTTCGGGATCCCCGGCGACTTCGTGCTGCAGTTCTTCAAGGTCGTCGAGGAGTCGGGGATCCTGCCGCTCCACACCTTGAGCCACGAGCCCGCCGTGGGCTTCGCGGCCGACGCAGCCGCGCGCATCAGCTGCGCACCCGGCGTCGCAGCAGTCACGTACGGGGCCGGCGCGCTCAACATGGTGAACCCGGTCGCGGCGGCCTACGCCGAGAAGTCGCCGCTGGTCGTCATTTCCGGCGCCCCGGGTCGCAACGAGGGGCGCGCAGGACTGCTGCTACACCACCAGGTCAAGCGCCTCGATTCCCAGTTCGCCATTTATCGCGAGATCACCTGCGACCAGGCCCTGCTGGACGATCCGGCGCGAGCCCCGGCGCAGATCGCGCAGGTGCTGCGCAGCTGCCTGATGCAATCGCGTCCCGTTTACTTCGAGCTCCCTCGTGATCGAGTCTTCGACGAATGCGCGCGCGTCGAGCGGCTGCCGGAGGCGGAATTCGACCCGGAGGCCGTGTCGGCGTGCGCGGACGAAATCATGGAGCGGATCGGGGCCGCGGCGCGGCCGGTGATGATGGTCGGCGCCGAGATCCGCAGGTTCGGCATCGAGGCGCGCCTGGCGGAGCTCGTCCGGCGTCTGCACGTGCCTGTCGTGACGTCGTTCATGGGGCGCGGCCTGCTCGCGAACAGCCAGGCGCCGGTCCTCGGGACCTACCTCGGGCTCACGGCCCATCCGGACGTCGGTCGCCCGGTGGAGGAATCGGACTGCCTGCTGCTCTTCGGCGTGACGATGTCCGACACGAACTTCGGCGTGTCGGAGGGTCGGGTGGACTATCGTAATTCGATACTCGCCGCGGATCGTTCGGTCGCGATGGGCTTCCATCGCTACGAGAACATCCCGCTCGCCGCGCTCGTGGAGGAGCTCGTGCGGCGTGTAGCGAAACAGTCGGCTCGCTCCGCCGGACACCCGACCGAATACCCGCGCGGCCTGGTCCCCGATGACGGTCCGGTCGCTCCGGTGGACATCGCGCGGGCCGTGAACGACCTGTTCGCCCGGCAGGGCCGCATGCCGGTCGCGAGTGACTGCGGTGACTGCCTGTTCACCGCGTTCGAGATCGAGAATACCGAGATCGTCGCGCCGGGCTACTACGCAACGATGGGATTCGGTGTCCCGGCCGCGCTTGGGCTGCAGGCCGCGACCGGGCAACGTCCGCTAGTGCTCGTCGGCGACGGCGCATTCCAGATGACCGGCTGGGAACTCGGCAACTGCAGGCGCAACGGCTGGGATCCGATCGTCGTCGTGATGAACAACACGAGCTGGGAAATGCTGCGCGTGTTCCAGCCGGAGTCGAGATTCAACGTCCTGGACGACTGGCATTTCGCCGATGCAGCCGCGCCGCTGGGAGGAGAGGGGGTGCGGGTCCGCAGCCGC
>JBBIVG010000386.1:0-2685 GCA_037439865.1 Nevskiaceae bacterium | reverse complement strand
GATTGTCAGCGCTGATTTGGACCCGAAATGCGCGAATTTGCGCAACCGTCAGCCGCCAAGAGCGCGGCCCATCACTCCCAACGCTGCGGATCAGCAAAGATGATCCGAAAGATGCTACCACCGCCCGGCCGCGCCTCGTAGGCGAGCAGCGCGCCGTTCGTCTGGCACAGCTCCCGCGAGATGAAGAGCCCGAGCCCCGTGCCGCTCGCCTTGTCGGTGAAGAACGGCTCGAAGATTCGCTCGGCGTTGGCCGGATCGATGCCGACGCCGCGATCCGCGATCTCGAGGAACGGCCGGCCGGTCGATGGGATACGGCCCAGTCGCACACCGATGGCGGAGCCGTCGTCGGACTGGGCGTGCTTCAGGGCGTTGTCGCACAGGTTCCACAGGACCTGGTGCAGGTGCGTCGGGTCGAACTGCACCTCGAGCGGCCGTACTTCCGCCTGCAGGCGAAACCACGCGGGATCGCACTGCACGGTCGCCGTGAACTCCGGCAGGAACAGCTCGAGCCAGGACGCGAGATCGATCCGCTCCTGCCGCGTCGTCTCGCGACGCGAGAGCTGCAGCACGTTCTCGATGATCTGGCTCACCCGCACCGCATTCTTCTCTATGATCTCGGTCAGGTGGCGGTCATCCGCCCCGAGGGCGGGCGACTCGCGCAGCAGCTGGCCCGCGTGGCTCATGGCGCCCACCGGGTTGCGGATTTCGTGCGCAATGCTCGCGCTCAGGCGGCCGAGCGCCGCGAGTTTCGACTGCTGGACGCGTTCGGCAACGATGCTCGTGTCCTCGAGGAACACCAGCACCGGGCCGGGCCCCGTCTCGGACAGCGGCACGAAATGCGGGCGGATGACGGTGCCGCCGTCCGCCGAGACGACCTCACCGGTGGTGTCCCGCCGATCTGACTCCTGCTGGCGCCACGTTTCGAGCAGGTAGAGCAACCGGGGCGACACGTCCCCGAGCAGCGCCCCCGCATCGACGGGCCCACCCTTCAGCAATTGCGCGGCCGTCTCGTTGATCAGGCGGATCCGGTCCTGGTCGTCCACCACGAGGATGCTCTCGCGGAGGTGCTGCACGATGAACTCGTTCAGCTCGTTCAAATTGGCGACGTCGATGTCGCGCTGCTTCACGAGCGCCTCGCTCTCGCGGAGGCGGTGAGCCAGCGGGATCGCGACGAGCGTGATCGCGAAGAGGCTGGCGCCGGTCAGTCCCGCAATCAGGAAATCCGCGCCCGTCGCGAGGCCAGTGAGTGCGGCAACCGTCGTCTGGAACAGCAGCGCCAGCACGATGACCGACGTGGCGAGCAGCGCGAGGCGCGGGCTGACGATCGTGGCCGTAGCGCCCGCCGGCAGGATCAGGAGCGTGGCGAGGCCGCTGCTCGCGCCGCCGCTGGCGTGGATCAGCAGGACGATCGCGATGACGTCCACGGCAACCTGGAGCAGCGCGAGCCACTGCAGGGACGGCCAGCGGCGCCGGATCGGCTGGAGCGAGACGAGCCCGAAGGCGAAATAGGCCGCGCAGATACCGATGAAGAGCCCGGGGTTCTGGGTGCCGATGCTGCGGTTGGGCGCGTCGAACAGGAACACCAGCAGCAGCACCATCGGCGCCGTCAGCCGGAACACGTTCATCAGGCCGAGGACCCGCCACTGGAATTCGGCGGGGGCGGCGGGTTCCGTCGTCGGGTGCGGCGGCGAGTTCTTGAGCATTTGCGGAAGTTTCTCGCCTCGCGAGGATTGCAGCAATACGGCACTTTGGGCGCATGGAGCATCGAGCGCCTGCCGCAATTGCCGAATGGCTGCATTTCTGCAATCCTGCAAGAGTGCGTACCGCCATCACCATCTCACGCCGTGGCGTCATCACATTGCCGGCGAGGGTCCGTCGAGCGCTCGGGATCGGGCCGGACGACCAGCTGATTGCCGAGGTCACGCCCGAAGGACTGTTGCTGCGCCCGGCGGTCACGTTGCCAGTCGAGGTCTATTCGGCTGCCCGCGTGCGCGAATTCGACGAGGGCGAGGCCGACCTCGCGGCGGTCCTGAAGCCGGCGACGCGTCCCCGGCGCGCGGCCGCCAGCCGCAAGCGTGCGCATCGGCGTCGAAGCTGACGCAAGACGCGCCGTGCGCGTATTCCTGGATGCCAACATCCTCTTCTCGGCGGCCAAGTCGAACGGCGCCATCCGGGATCTCCTGGGTCGGCTGCTCGCGGGCGGGCACGTCCTCGTGGCCGACGAGTACGTGGTCGCGGAGGCGCGGCGAAACCTTTCGGCCAGGGGCTTCGACGCCCTTGCGGACCTCGATGAACTGACCAGGCACGTGGCCGTGGCTCCCTACCGCGCCACCCGGCTCCCGGAGGAGCTTGCCTCGGTGTTGGCGCCGAAAGACCACCCCGTCCTGGCGGCGGCGATTCGGCTGAATTGCGGAATTCTCGTCACAGGTGACCGCAGGCACTTCGGGCCGCTGTATGGGTCCGTCCAGAGCGGCGTCTCGATCCATTCGGCGCGGTCGCTGGCGGAATCGTTGAGCCTGTAGAATACGCAACCTCGTTCCCCAGACCGGGCCTCGACGCATGAACCTGCACGAATACCAGTCCAAGCAACTCTTCGCCCGCTACGGCATTCCCGTGCCGACCGGATTCGTCGCCTCCACCCCGGAAGAGGCGGCCGACGCGGCCCGTCGCCTCGGCGGCGGCGTC
>JBBIVG010000385.1:0-2686 GCA_037439865.1 Nevskiaceae bacterium | reverse complement strand
TCGGTTCATGGTGGCGGAGCAGCTACGCGAGTTCGGGTCGGCGGCTCAGGCGATCATCCTCGAGCCCGTGGGACGCAATACGGCGCCGGCGGTGGCGGTGGCCGCGCTCGTCGCATTGGAGAAGGCTAAGGGCGCGGAGAAGGGCAGTGCTGGCGGCAAAGACCCGCTGCTGCTCGTCCTTCCCGCCGATCACGTCATCCGCAACGTCGGCGCGTTCCAGGCCGCGGTAAAGGCGGGGATGACCGCAGCGGACGAGGGCAAGCTCGTCACGTTCGGTGTGGTGCCGGATCGGGCAGAGACCGGCTACGGCTACATCCGCCGCGAGAAGGGCGCGGGGCCGGCGTATCCCGTCGCCGAGTTCGTCGAGAAGCCGGACGCCGCGACGGCCGAGAAGTACGTCATCTCCGGCGACTATTTCTGGAACAGCGGCATGTTCATGTTCCGGGCACGCGCGTTCCTCGCCGAGGTCCGCAAACATGCGCCGGCGATCCTGTCCGCCTGCGAGGACGCCGTGGCCGCGGCCAGGCGCGATCTCGACTTCACGCGGCTGCCAGCGGCGGAGTTCGGTGCCTGCCCGAGCGACTCGATCGACTACGCCGTGATGGAGAAGACCGGCTCGGCCGTCGTCGTCCCGCTCGACGCCGGCTGGAGCGACGTCGGCTCGTGGTCCGCGCTGCAGGATGCGCTGCCGACCGACGGCCAGGGCAACGTCACGGCCGGCGACGTCATCGTCGAAGGGGCCGAGGGCTGCTACCTGCACTCGACCAGCCGCATGATCGCAGCGGTCGGCCTCAAGGATCACGTCGTCGTCGAGACCAAGGACGCCGTCCTCGTCGCGCCGCGCGACAAGGTGCAGGACGTCAAGCAGCTGGTGGCCCAGCTCAAGGCGAAGGGGCGCTACGAGACTTCGTTGCACCGCGAGGTCTTCCGCCCCTGGGGCAGCTACGACAGCATCGACAACGGCGACCGCTTCCAGGTCAAGCGCCTCGTCGTCAAGCCGGGCGCCTCCATGTCCCTGCAGCTGCACCATCATCGGGCGGAGCACTGGATCGTAGTTTCCGGCACTGCGCGGATCACGCGGGGGGAGGAAACTTTCCTGCTCGGAGAGAACGAATCCACCTACATCCCGATGGGGACCCGGCACCGCATCGAAAACCCCGGCAAGGTACCGCTGCACATCATCGAGGTGCAGTCGGGCAGCTACCTCGGCGAGGACGACATCGTGCGGTTCGAGGATCGCTACGGGCGCGAAGGGTCGAACTCATGAACGCCATCAAGATCTCCGGTTTCAAGGCCTACGACCTGCGGGGGCGCATCCCGTCCGAGCTGAACGAGGACGTCGCCTACCGCGTCGGCCGCGCCTACGCCGAGTTCGTCAAGCCGAAGAAGGTCATCGTCGGACGCGACATCCGCCTCTCGAGCGAGGAACTCTGCAAGGCGCTCGAGCAGGGCCTGCTCGACTCGGGTGTGGACGTGTACGACATCGGGCTCTGCGGCACGGAGGTCGTCTATTACGCGACGTTCGCGCGCGGGATGGACGGCGGCATCATGGTCACGGCGAGCCACAACCCGCCGGACTACAACGGCATGAAGTTCGTCCGCGAGGGCTCGCGCCCGATCAGCGGCGACAACGGGCTGCAGGACATCCGCGCGATCGCGGAGGCTGGCAAATTCACGACCCCGCCACGCGTCGGCGAGCGTATTGCCGTGGACATCATGCCCGACTACATCGAGCACCTGCTGTCCTACGTGAACCGCGCGAAGCTGAAGCCGCTCAAGGTGGTAGTGCACGCGGGCAATGGCGGGGCAGGGCTCATCGTCGACAAGCTCGAGCCGTACCTGCCGTTCGAGTTCATCAAGGTGCACCACGAACCGGACGGCACGTTCCCACACGGCGTGCCGAACCCGATGCTGGTCGAGAACCATCGCGCGCCCGTGGAGGCGCTCAAGAAGCACAAGGCGGACTGCGCGATCTCGTGGGACGGCGACTACGATCGATGCTTCCTGTTTGACGAGAAAGGCGGCTTCATCGAGGGCTACTACATCGTCGGCCTGCTGGCCTCGGTGTTCCTGCAGCGTCACCCCGGCAGCCGCATCGTGCACGACCCGCGGCTCACGTGGAACACGCTCGACATCGTCGCGCAGGGCCACGGCGAGGCCGTGCAGTCGAAGTCGGGGCACGCGTTCATCAAGCAGGTGATGCGCGAGGTGGACGGCATCTACGGCGGCGAGATGAGCGCGCATCACTATTTCCGCGACTTCGCCTATTGCGACAGCGGCATGATCCCGTGGCTGCTCGTGCTGCAGATCATGAGCGAGACGGGCAAGTCGCTCTCCGAGCTCGTGGGCGAGCGCATGCGGCTCTTCCCGACGAGCGGGGAGATCAACCGGCGCGTGCCCGATTCGAAGGCGACGATCGCGGCCGTGCTGGCGAAGTACCAGCCGGGCGCGAAGAGCATCGACTACACCGACGGCGTCAGCGTCGAGTTCGACCAGTGGCGGTTCAACCTGCGCTCGTCGAACACCGAGCCCCTGATCCGGCTGAACGTCGAGAGCCGCGGCAACGCGGTCCTGATGCGCGACATGACCGCGCAACTGCTCGACCTGATCGGCGGGGAGCCGGGCTAGCGCCCGCGGTCCAGGGATGGAACTGCTGTTCTGGTGCGCCGTGTTCGGCGCGTTCTAC
>JBBIVG010000384.1:0-2711 GCA_037439865.1 Nevskiaceae bacterium | reverse complement strand
GCGTCGAGCAGCTCCGCCCTCATGGCCGCATAGCGGTTGTCGGTCGCGCCGAGCGAGCCGAGCGCGGCGATCACGCACGCCGCGGCGAGCGCGGCGGCGAGCAGGGCCCGGAGGCCGGGGGTGCGGAGGTCGGGCATGTGCGGCGCACTATTCACGAAACGCGGCCGCGGGGAAAGCCCGCGGCCGCGCCGCGCCGGGGACGGGCTCCGGCTACTCGCGCTCGAGCATCGTGCGGATGTCCGTCACGACTTCGATCGGGTTCGACACCAGCGTGCGCGGCGGCTACGCCGAACTCTGGCTGCGCCCTGTGGATCCTGCGCTGCCCGTGTTGCCGCGCCGCCTGGCCCCGGCCCTGGCGGACTCGGCTTCCGCCCTCGAACGGCGGACGGCTGAGCAGGCGCCGCCGGCGGCCGCTCAGCCCGGCTTGCGCGGGCAGGTGTTCCAGCCGAAGACGGTGTAGAGCGGGCAGCTGCCCGCCAGTCCGGTGACTAGCGGCAGCAGTCCGATCCACCCCCACGCCGACTTCGGTCCGACGAAGACCAGCGCGATGCCGATGAGGCCGACGGCGACGCGCAGGGTGCGATCGAGCGCGCCCTCGTTGACCGGCAGGATCCTGTTCGCCATGACTCCTCCTCAGACGTCGAAGTGGACTCCCTGGGCGAGCGGCAGGTCGACGCCGTAGTTGATCGTGCAGGTCTGGCGGCGCATGTAGGCCTTCCAGGCGTCGGAGCCGGCCTCGCGGCCGCCGCCGGTCTCCTTCTCGCCGCCGAAGGCGCCGCCGATCTCGGCGCCCGACGTGCCGATGTTCACGTTGGCGATGCCGCAGTCCGAGCCGGCCGCGGACAGGAACCGCTCGGCGTGCTGCAGCCGGTCGGTGAAGATGGCCGACGACAGCCCATGCGCCACGTCGTTCTGCATCGCGATGGCGTCGTCGAGCGTCCTGAACGGAATCAGGTAGAGGATCGGCGCGAACGTCTCGGTGCGCACGATGTCCCAGCCGCTCTGCGCGACGACGATCGCAGGCTCGACGAAATAGCCGGGCCGGTCGATGGACTTGCCGCCGGTCAGCAGGCGGCCGCCTGCCGCGACGGCCTGCTGCACGGCAGACTCGAACTGCCGCACGGCGCCGGCGTCGATGAGCGGACCCATCAGCGTCCCGGCCTCGAGCGGGTCGCCGATGCGCACCTGCTTGTAGGCGCGGGCGAGGCGCTGCTCGAGTTCCACGAGCCGCGACTCCTGAACGAAGACGCGTCGCGTCGTGGTGCAGCGCTGGCCGGCGGTGCCGACCGCGCCGAACACGATGGCCGGCACGGCGAGGTCGAGGTTGGCGTACTCGTCCACGATGATCGCGTTGTTGCCGCCCAGCTCGAGCAGGCTCTTGCCGAGCCGCCTCGCGACGCGCTCGCCGACGTCCCGGCCGACGTGCGTCGAGCCGGTGAACGAAACCAGGCCGACGCGACGGTCATCGACGAACCGCGTCGCGAGATCGTGGGTTGCGTCCACGAACAGCTGGAAGATGCCCGGGTAGCCGTGCCGTTCGAGCACGCGGTTGCAGATGTGCTGGACCGCGACGGCGCAGAGCGCCGTCTTGAGCGACGGCTTCCAGACCGTGACGTTGCCGCAGATGGCTGCGAGGAATGCATTCCAGGACCACACCGCCACCGGGAAGTTGAACGCGCTCACCACGCCGACGACGCCGAGCGGGTGCCACTGCTCGAACATGCGGTGGTTCGGGCGCTCGGAGTGCATCGAGAGGCCGTAGAGCATGCGGGACTGGCCGACGGCGAAGTCCGCGATGTCGATCATCTCCTGCACTTCGCCGTCGCCCTCGGCCTTGATCTTGCCCATCTCGAGCGAGACGAGGCTGCCGAGGTCCGCCTTGTGCTTGCGCAGTTCATCGCCGACGAGTCGGACGGCCTCGCCGCGTTTCGGCGCGGGAACGGAGCGCCAGGCCAGCGCCACGTCGTGCGCGGCCGCCATGACCTGCTCGTACTGGGCCGGAGTCGTGGCGAGCACGCTCGCGATCACCTTGCCCGTGGACGGGTTGACGGAATCGACGCGCTTCGCGGCCGGGTCCGCGAGCCAGCCGCCGTTCGACGACCATGTCCCGGGATTGACCGCCTGCAGCCCGAGGTTCCTCAGGATCGTTTCCATCACTTGCCTCCGTTGGCGGCGCGCTGCTGGCCGGTGGTGCCCGCGACGACCATGCGGGCGGACACGTCCTTGGTGCCGACGTCCGCGTAGTAGCGGCCGAAGCGGTTGTCGAGCACGTCCACCAGCTTGAAGTCCTCCTGCCGCACGAAGCCGCGATAACGGCCCGGCGTGCGCAGCACGAGGTCTGCGACGGCCGTGACGCCCGCCGCGGTCGTGACCTGGATCGCCGACCAGAGCCGGCCCGCGATCAGCTGCGGGTAGATCTTGCTCACGTAGTTCTCCTCGCGGAGCTCGCCGGCCTGTCGCCCCGTCACCGCGACGTACACGATCACCACGTCCTGCAGCGTCTGCGGCACCGCGTTCTCGAGGATGCGCTTCAACGTCGCGCGGTCCTGGTTCAGCTTGAGGTCGTTCATGAGCAGCCGCATCTGCCCGCAATGCCCCGGATAGCGGATCGTCTTGTAGTCCATCGTCTCGGCGCGCTGGCCGTAGGTGGCGCCGAGCGAGCCGAGGCCGCCCGAGGTATTGAACGCCTCGTAGAGCGTGCCGTCGATCTC
>JBBIVG010000383.1:0-2764 GCA_037439865.1 Nevskiaceae bacterium | reverse complement strand
ATCCGCCCCGTCACCCAGTAGGCATCGGTCATCGACCCGAGCGGCAGCGGTGCCGCGAGGACCACGTACACGATCTGGTTCGGGGCCGGAGGCGGGACGTGGATGCACGCGCCGAAGAACGGCACCAGGAACATCTCCGTCACGCGCCCCTCGGCATCGATCTCGAGCGGGACGATGAAACCAGGCAGCCGGACCGTCCGGCCGTCGAGCGCCGCATTCACCCGCGCGTCGGTCGGCTGGCGTGCCGCCGGGCTGTCCTCGCCGAGGAGATAGTCGTGGAGCGGCGCCGGAGGCGCGAGTGACGCGCGGTCGCGCGCCTCCGCTGGCAACAGGTCCTTCCATTCGAGTTGCAGCACGTTCGCCGCGCTGCCCGGCGCCTCGACGGCGCGGGGCAGTGGCGCGCCCGGCTCGAGCGGCGGCGTTTCCGCACGCGCAACGGCGAGGGGCGTCGCCAGGACGAGCGCCGTGATTCCGATCCGCCGCAGCGCCGCCACCGGGTCCGCCTCAGAGTCGCACGGTCAGGCCGTCCGCCAGGGCGACGCGATACGCGCGCCAGGCGGGGTACGCGCTCAGGACCAGCGCGGCTGCAACGACGGCGAGCAGCATCGCGCCCTCGATGGCCGTGAGTCCCCCGACCGCGACGTCGATGCCGTAGTGGCCGGCGAGCCACGGACGTACGAGGAGCAGCAGTGCATACGCGAGCGCGAGGCCACAGGCCGCGCCCGCCAGCGCGAGCACGCCGGCCTCGAGCATCAGCAGGCCGAAGATGTGCCGCGGCCGCGCGCCGACCGAGCGCAGGATGGCCATTTCGCGGCGTCGCTCGTTCAGGCTCGTCAGGATCGCCGCGAGCATGCCGAGCAGACCGGCCAGCGCGACACAGGCCGCCACCATGAGCAGTACTCTGTCGGCCACGCCGACGATGCTCCAGAGCTCGGCCAGCGCGACGCCCGGGATCACGGCCTGCAGGGCCTCGCCGCGGTACTCGTTCAGTGCCCGCTGCATCACGAGCACGGTGTCGCGGCTCTTCATGCCGACGAGGAACGCGGTGATCGACGCGTGAGCGGCCTCCGGAACCGCGCTTGCCGGCGACCTTCCGGCCCCGGAATGCACCTGGTCCAGGGCCGCGAGGCTGACGTGGACGGTCCGGTCCACGGGTGTCCCGGTGCGCTCCAGGATACCGGCCACGCTGAGCGGCCTCGCATCGTGCTGGAGGAAACTGCCCGCGCCGATGCCGTGAGCCAGCACGACACGCGATCCGAGGCGGTAGTCCAGCGCGTCCGCGACCTCGCGGCCCAGCACGACGTCGTCGTCCGCACGGAATGCTGCGCCCACTGCGAAACGCAGCGGCCGCCCTCCCGCGTAGCGGTAATGCGCGAAATATCCCGCGTCGGTGCCGACGACCCGGTAGCCGCGATGCGAGTCGCCGAGCGACAAGGGAACCGTCCACGCGACGTCGCGATGGCGTGCGACGAGCTCGTAAGTGGCCCAGGACACGTTGGCCGTGGGTTCGCCGACCCGGAAGACCGAGTAGAGCAGCAGGTTGATCGGCCCGCTGCGGGCGCCGACGACGAGGTCCGTGCCGGAGATCGTGCCTGCGAAGCTGTCCTTCGCCGCCGTCCGCAGCATCTGCACGCCGAGCAGCAGCGCCACGCTGACCGCGATGGCGAACACCGTGAGCGCTGCCGTGCCGCGCCGGTTCCACACGCTGCGCAACGCGAGGCCGATGAGCGCGCTCACGCCTCGCTCCCGTGCGTCGGGACACGATTCAGCTCGACGAGCGACAGGCTGCGATCGAAAGCCGGCCCGAGCGACCGATCGTGGCTTACGAAGAGGACGGTCGTGGTGGACGCCGCGCATTCGCGCATCAGCAGCGTGAGGAACGACTCCCGCGCGTCGGCGTCCAGCGCGGACGTCGGCTCGTCCGCAACGAGGATCTCGGTGCGGCCGAGCAGGGCGCGGGCGGCCGCGACCCGCTGCTGCTGCCCGACGCTCAGGTCGGTGACCCTGCGCCCGAGCAGCCGGGAATCCTGGAGACCCAGGGCCCCGAGCAGGCGCCGTGCCTCGGCGCCCGGGTCCGAGACGCGCTCGCGGCGCCGCCTCGAGAAGCGGAGCGGCAACAGGACGTTCTCCAGCACGGAGAGGTATGGCACGAGGTTGAAGAGCTGGAAGATGAAGCCGAGGTGCTCGGCCCGGAACGCGTCGCGCCGAGGCCCCGGCAAGCGCGTCACGTCCTCGCCGAGCAGTCGAATCGAGCCGCCGCCCGGCTGCAGGACTCCGCCGATCAGGCCGAGGAGCGTGCTCTTGCCGCTGCCGCTCGGGCCGTGCAGGAACACGCGCTCGCCGCGGGCGACCGAGAGCCCGGCAATGGAGAGCAGGGGCTCGCCGGCCTTCCACTGGTAGGTCAGGTCGCGAAGTTCGATCGCCGGGACGGCCATGGCCGGGGCCCAAGGGAGCCGGAAAAGGGGCTGCACGCTAGCGGGTGGCACCCACGGGGTCAAGGCGGCATAATCGGGCCGCATGCTGAGCCAATCCCAAGGCCGCACTGCCCGCCCGCGGTGCGCATGAGTCGCACCGGGCAGTGAGGACCACCCCGGATGCCCTGCCGGCCGGCCTCGCGCGCGGCCTGCGCAGCGCCTACCTCATCACCGGGTTCGAACCCCTGCTGATCGCGGAAGCCGCGGCCGCCGTACGCCAGGTGGCGCGAGCGGCGGGTTACGCGGACCGCGAGGTCCACTTCGTCGAGCGCGGTTTCGACTGGGACGAG
>JBBIVG010000382.1:0-2770 GCA_037439865.1 Nevskiaceae bacterium | reverse complement strand
AGTTCATCGTCGCCGACACGCCGGGCCACGAGCAGTACACGCGCAACATGGTCACGGGCGCGTCCACCGCGGACCTGGCGGTCATCCTCATCGACGCGCGCAAGGGCGTGCTGACGCAGACGCGCCGCCACAGCTACATCGCCTCGCTGCTCGGCATCCGCAAGGTCGTCCTCGCGGTGAACAAGATGGACCTCGTGGATTACTCGCGCGACATCTTCGAGACGATCCTCGCCGAGTACCAGGACTTCGCGAAGCAGATCGAGCTCACCGACATCGTCGCTATCCCGGTGTCGGGACTGAAGGGCGACAACATCACCGCGCCGAGCGACCACACGCCCTGGTACCACGGGCCGACGCTGATGGGTTACCTCGAGACGGTGGAGATCGAGGATCGCCTGCAGCACCAGCCGTTCCGCCTGCCCGTGCAGTGGGTCAACCGGCCGAACCTGGATTTCCGCGGCTTCACGGGCACGATCGTGAGCGGCACGATCAGCCCCGGCGAGAAGGTCCGCGTGCTGCCCTCGGCGCGGGAAAGCCGCGTCGCCCGCATCGTGACCATGGACGGCGACCTCGAGCGGGCCGTCGCCGGTCAATCGGTGACGATCACGCTCGAGGACGAGATCGACGTGAGCCGCGGCGACGTCCTGTCCACGACGAGCGCGTTGCCGGGCGTGGCCGACCAGTTCGACGCGACCATCATCTGGATGGCGGACGAGCCGATGCTGCCGGGTCGGCCGTACTGGATGAAGATCGGCACCAGGACGGTCAGCGCGACCATCACGGAGCCCAAGTACAAGGTCAACGTCAACACGCTCGAGCACCTCGCCGCGAAGAAGCTGGGCTTGAACGAGATCGGCGTGTGCAACATCGCGATCGACCAGCCGATCGCGTTCGATTCCTACGCGGAGAACCGCGACACGGGCGGCTTCATCCTGATCGACCGGCTGACGAACGCCACCGTGGGCGCGGGCCTGCTGCACTTCGCGCTGCGCCGCTCGCAGAACATCCACTGGCAGGCGCTCGACGTGAACAAGAACGCACGCGCCGGCCTCAAGGGCCAGAAGCCGTGCGCGCTGTGGTTCACGGGCCTGTCGGGCGCGGGCAAGTCCACGATCGCGAACCTCGTCGAGAAGCAGCTGCTCTCGCTCGGCCGCCACACGTACCTGCTCGACGGCGACAACGTACGCCACGGCCTGAACCGCGACCTCGGCTTCACGGACACCGACCGCGTCGAGAACATCCGTCGTGTCGCGGAAGTCGCGAAGCTCATGGCCGACGCGGGCCTGATCGTGATGGTGTCGTTCATTTCGCCGTTCCGGGCGGAGCGCCGGATGGCGCGATCGCTGTTCGACTTCGGCGAATTCTTCGAGGTGCACGTGGACGCGCCGCTCTCGGTCGTCGAGGGCCGCGACCCCAAGGGCCTTTACAGGAAGGCGCGGCGCGGCGAGCTCAAGAACTTCACCGGGATCGACTCGCCCTACGAGCCGCCGGAGAAGCCGGAGATCTACATCGACACGACGTCGAAGCCCGCTGAGGACTCGGCGAGCCTGATCGTCGAGGAGCTGCGCAAGGCGGGGATGCTGGGGCCGGCAATCGGCCCATCGGGCCACTGACCAACCACGAGCGAGAGCGATGAGCGAACCGACTCGAGACGCTTCGGATACGGCCGGGCAGCCGGTGTCGGCACGGGTCCGCGCCCGGATCCAGGCGGCCGGACAGCGTTTCCACGCCAACGACAACATTTCGGCCTTCCTGCGGCCGGGCGAGCTGGAGGCACTGCTCGACGAGGTCGAGGGCAGGATGCGCGACGTCCTCCAGAGCCTCGTGATCGACACCGCGAGCGACCACAACACGCAGGAAACGGCGCGGCGCGTGGCGAAGATGTACCTGACGGAGGTCTTCCGCGGACGCTACGTGCCGCCGCCGCCGGTCACCGAGTTCCCGAACGCCGAGCACCTGAACGAGCTGATGATCGTGGGACCCATCACGGTGCGCAGTGCGTGCAGCCACCACTTCTGCCCGATCCTCGGCCGCCTCTGGGTCGGCGTGATGCCGAACGAGCACTCGAACCTCATCGGGCTTTCGAAGTACTCGCGCCTCGCCGAGTGGATCATGGGCCGGCCGCAGATCCAGGAAGAGGCGATCGCGCAGATGGCTGACCTGCTCATGGACAAGGTGAGTCCGGACGGCCTCGCCGTCGTCATGGAGGCGGACCACTTCTGCATGCACTGGCGCGGCGTAAAGGATGACCGGACCAAGATGGTGAACAGCGTCATGCGGGGCTCGTTCCTGAAGGACCCGACGCTGCGCCGCGAATTCCTCTCCCTGATCAACCTGACCGACTGAGGCCGATATGCTCGTACGTCTCCTGTATGCCAGCCGCGCCACCGGCCCGCTGATCGAGTCGGTGCAGGAATCCATCCTGCAGCAGTCCCGCGCGCACAATCCGGCCAAGGGCATCACCGGCATTCTCTGTTTCAGCGAGGACATGTTCATGCAGGTCCTCGAGGGCGGCCGCGACGAGGTGTGCGAGCTGTACAACGCCATCGTCCGCGACCCGCGCCACAGCGAGGTGCGCATCCTGAGCTTCGAGGAGATCCGCGAGCGCCGCTTCGGCAACTGGACCATGGGGCAGGTGAACCTTTCGAAGGTCAACACCGCACTGCTGCTCAAGTACGGCGAGCGTGCGGAGTTGAATCCCTTTACGACCTCCGGCCAGGCCTGCATGGCACTGCTGGAGGAGCTGATCTCGAGCTCGCTGGTGGTGAGT
>JBBIVG010000381.1:0-2788 GCA_037439865.1 Nevskiaceae bacterium | reverse complement strand
GGTTGCCAGCGAGGTCTACAAGCTCGACTCCGTGATGAACCAGGCGCGCGAGCTGGGCGACCACTGGGTCGAGAATCTCCCGCTCGATGCCAGCGAGCGCCTGATCGAGCGGCTCAAGGGGGTGACCTCCGCCCAGGTCCAGGCCGTGGCTGCCAAGTACTTCGGGGACGACCAGCTCACCGTTGGAATCCTGAGGCCGCAGCCGGTCTTTGCGAATGGCCAGCAGCGGGGCTACCGGGTATACCCGGGCCGCAATCGCGAGATCTTCACGAAGCTGGGCCTCATGCCCGGTGACCTCGTCACGGCGATCAACGGCACGCCGCTCGACGATCCGACGAAGGGCATGGAGATCATGCAGACGATGAACTCCGCCACGGACGTGACCGTGACCGTGGAGCGCAACGGACAGACGACCCAGATCAACATCAACAACGCCCAGGTCGCCGCGCAGGCGGCGGCTGCGGCGGCCCAGTCCGAGGCGATCCCGGTGAGCGAAGCACCGGAAGTCGCCCCGCGGCAGGACCTATCGGAGTGACGATGAAACCGAAGTGGCTCGATCGCGTCGCCCTCACGATCGCCGGTTGCGCGGCCGTGGGACTCCTCGTGCTCGCGGCACCGTCCGAGACGATGGGACAGGCCCAGGGGGGCATCACGCCGAACTACAAGGACGCGGACCTGTCGCAGATCATCGAGGCCGTGAGCGCGGTCACGGGCAAGAACTTCATCGTGGACCCGCGGGTGCGCGCGCAGGTCACGATGCTGTCGTCCACGCCGATGTCCGCCGACGCGTTCTACCAGGCCTTCCTGTCGATCCTGCAGGTGCACGGCTTCGTCGCCGTCCCGTCCGGCAACGTCATCAAGATCATCCCCGACGCGAACGCCCGCCAGCTGCCGGGCGACGACCTCCCCTCGCACGTGAGCGCGACATCCGACGAGATCGTCACGCAGGTGATCGCGGTCAAGAACGTGAGCGCGGCGCAGCTCGTGCCGATCCTCCGCCCCCTGATCCCGCAGTACGGCCACCTCGCGGCGTACCCGGCCTCCAACATGCTGATCATCTCGGACCGCGCGTCGAACGTGAACCGCATCGCGCGGATCATCGAGCGCATCGACACGTCCGGCGACGAGGAAATCGACGTCATCCCGATGCAGCACGCGAGTGCGGCCGAGGTGGTGCGCATCGTTAACCAGCTGTACGTGACGGCCGCGGCCGAAGGCGGCGGCATGCCGACCGTGAAGATGGTCGCCGACGAGCGCACGAACAGCATCCTCGTGAGCGGCGAGCGCGCGCAGCGCCTGCGCCTGAAGGCCCTCATCACGCACCTCGACACGCCGCTCGAATCCGGCGGCGACACGCAGGTCCGCTACCTGCGCTACGCCGACGCCGAGAAGATCGCGGCGAAGCTGCGCGAGCAGATCACCGGGATCGTGGCCGCGGCCGCGCCGGGTGGCGGCGCCGGGGCTGCGGGGGGCGCTCCGGTGGCCGCCGTGGCGGTGGCGCCGTCCCAGGCGAGCGACAAGAGCGTCATGATCTGGGCCGAGCCGCAGACCAACGCACTCGTGGTGACGGCCCCGCCGAAAGTCATGCGCTCCGTGATGTCCATCGTGGACAAGCTCGACATCCGCCGCGCCCAGGTCCTGCTCGAGGGCATCCTCGTCGAGCTCTCGGCCGACAAGGCGATGGACCTCGGCATCAACTGGCTGATCGCGGACCGTGATTCGCAGGGCAACCTGCTCCCCGCCGGCGGATTCATCAACCCGGTCAACGGCACGGGCATCGGCGAGATCATCCAGGGCGTCCGTGACCCCGCGAGCGTGAAGCAGCTGCCGAGCGGCCTGACGCTCGGCGTCGGCAAGATCGTGGACAGCGGCCTCTCCTGGGCCGCGCTCATTCGCGCGATGCAGGGCCTCGGCAACACCAACATCATCGCCACGCCGTCGGTGATGACGCTGGACAACGAGGAGGCCGAGATCAAGGTCGCGCAGGAAGTGCCGTTCGTGACCGGGCAGTACACCAACCAGGGCATTTCGGGCTCCACCGGCGTCGTGAACCCCTTCCAGACCATCCAGCGCGAGGAGGTCGGCATCATTCTCAAGATCACGCCGCAGATCAATGACGGCGGCTCGGTGGTGCTGAAAATCTCCCAGGAGGTCTCGAACATCGCGAGCAGTGCCCAGGTCGCGGTGGACCTGATCACGAACAAGCGCACGGTCACGACCAAGGTGCTGGCCGAGGACGGCGGCATCATCGTGCTCGGCGGGCTGATCCAGGACGAGATGCGCGAGCAGAAGGCGCAGGTGCCGTTCCTCGGTTCGATCCCGCTGCTCGGCGAGCTCTTCAAGACGCGGAGCGTCGACAAGGTCAAGACGAACCTGATGTTCTTCGTCCGGCCGCGCATCCTGCGCGACGGCATCGACGCGTCCATCGAGACGAACGCCAAGTACAACTACATCCGCCAGCAGCAACAGGAAATGTTCGGCGGACGCGTGCCACTGATGCCGGGCGAGCACCAGCCGACACTGCCGGCTCCCGAGACCATCGTACCGGCCGAATTGCTGGATCCGGCACTCAAGGCCGCTCCGCCGGGCATGACGCCCGCGCTGCGCGTCGAGGCCACGCAGGGCAACGGCCCCGTCGCGGCGCCGGCTGCGGCTCCGGCGACGGCTCCGGCCCCGACGCCGCCGCCCACCCCCACTCCGTTCGGCACGCCGGCGCCGGCCGAGCCGCCCAAGACCCCTCCGGCGGGCCCGCCGCGTTCCAGGCCGGGACACCTTCACGGTCGGTTCA
>JBBIVG010000380.1:0-2806 GCA_037439865.1 Nevskiaceae bacterium | reverse complement strand
ATCCACGCTCTCGGGATCGGCTATTTCGGCGGCCTGCTCGTCGCCATGGTCACGCGCGTCACCATGGGGCACTCCGGACGGCCGCTGCGCATGGACCATGTCGCACTCACGTGCTTCGCCGGAGTGCAGCTCGCCGCGCTCTCGAGGGTCGCAAGCGAGATCGTGGCCGCGCCTGCAGCGATCCGTAACCTCCTGCTCGGCAGTGGCATCCTCTGGCTCGTCGCCTTCGCAGCCTGGTCGCTGCGGCACGCCGGCATCTACCTGTCGCCCCGCGCCGACGGCAAGCCCGGATGACCGAGTTCTACTTCGGGCTGCGCGCCGTGCACATGACCTGCGCGGCCCTGACCATCGCTCTCTTTTTCACGCGCGGCGTGATGATGATGCTCGACTCGCCACGCCTCTCGCATCCGGTCGTGCGGTGGACCCCGGTGGCCGTCGATACCGTGCTGCTCACCTCGGCCCTGATGCTGACGACGATCATTCACAAGTACCCGTTCACGACCTCCTGGCTGACGGTCAAGGTCGTCCTGCTGGTCGTCTACATCGTGCTCGGCAGCATCGCACTCCGGCGGGGGCGCACCAAGGTCATCCGGGTGGCCGCTTTCGTCGCGGCCCTCGCGACGGTGGCTTTCCTGGTGTCCGTGGCCCGGACGCATAACCCGCTGGGGGTCTTCGCCAGCTGAATACGCCCCTGGCGGGGATGCGGCTGCGGCAGCCCCTATTCCCTGCGCGCCGCCGGGCTGTTAGTTTCGCGCGCCATGACGAACCTGGAACGGCTGACTCCCATACTCCGCAGCCATCACCTGTTCGCGGGCCTCTCCCCGCAGCAACTGCAGCGCGTGCTGGCGGCGAGCCACGTGGACGAGTTCGAGTCCGGCCAGCTGCTGTTCGATCGCGGGCAGCCCGCGCAGCACTTCTTCATCGTGCTCGAGGGCCAGGTGAACCTCGTCCTGTATTCGAAGGCGGGCGAAGAGAAGATCGTGGACATCCTCGGCCCGGGCAACAGTTTCGCCGAGGCCGTGCTCTTCATGGAGGGTCCCGTGTACCCGGTATCGGCGGTCGCAGCGTCGAAGTCGGCCGTGGCCCGCTTCCAGAACCGCGAATACCTCGCGATCCTGAAGGAGAGCCCGGAGACCTGTGTACGCATGCTGGGACACCTGAGCCAGCGCCTGCACATGCGCATCCGCGAGATCGAGTACCTGACCCTCGAGAGCGCGACCCACCGCCTGGTGCGACTGATCGAGTCGCGCCTGCCGCCGGGCGCGGAAGGCCCGCAGGAGATCAGCCTGCTCGAGTCCCGCCAGGAACTTGCTTCGCGTCTCTCGATGAAGCCGGAGACGCTCTCCCGCATCCTCCGCCACCTGTCGGACGCGGGCGCCATCGTCGTCCACGGTCGGCAGCTGCAAGTGCCTGATCGAGGACGGCTCGTGGCAGTGCTCGACCAGCCGGTCTAGGCATCTTTCCGACTGTCGGATTGATCGAGATCAAGGCGATCATCGCCCTCCCGACCTAAGGTTACGGGCAACGGTGGCGGACGGCCGTGCGTTCGCCAGACCTTTCCAACCGACGGGAGCCATCCATGACATCGACACCGAGACTCCGACTGAGGCCCGCGCTCACGCTGGCCGCAGCCGGTTCGCTCGCCCTGGCCGCACCGGCATGGGCGCAACAGGTACACCAGGCCGAGGTCGCCGGCGCGGGTGCGCTCGCGACGCAGGTGGCCGACGGCAAGAAGGTGTTCGAATCGATCTGCCAAGCCTGCCACCAGGCCGACGGCAAGGGGCTCCCCGGCGCCTTCCCCCCGCTCGCCGGGTCGGACTACCTCCTCGGTGACAAGGACCGCGCCGTCGGCGTCGTCGTGAACGGGCTCACGGGCGAGGTCGTCGTCAACGGCAACAAGTACAACAGCGTGATGCCGGCGATGGTCCAGCTCTCGGACAAGGAGATCGCGGATGCGGTGACGTTCGCGATGAACTCGTGGGGCAACAAGGGTGGATCCGTGTCGGTCGCCCAGGTCGCCGCCGTGCGTGCCAAGGCCGCGGCGACCATGCCGAAGGCCGGCGCCCCCAGCGAGCACCCGACGACCGTCGCGGAGATGAAATACCAGGGCGCCCCGTCCACGGCCGGCGCCGAGGGCACGGAGATCATGATCACTCCGGGCGCCCCGAACATGACGATGGCCGAGTTCAAGGAGGCCCAGCAGATCTATTTCCAGCGCTGCGCCGGCTGTCACGGCGTGCTGCGCAAGGGCGCGACCGGCAAGCCGCTGACGCCCGACATCACGCAGAAGAAGGGTACCGACTACCTCAAGGTGTTCATCACCCAGGGTTCGCCCGCCGGCATGCCGAGCTGGGGCAAGTCGGGCGAGCTGACGCCCGCGCAGGTGGACCTGATGGCCCGCTTCGTGCAGCACACCCCGCCGCAGCCGCCGGAATTCGGCATGAAGGAGATGAGGGCGAGCTGGCAGGTGTTCGTGCCGGTCAAGGACCGCCCGAAGACCCAGCAGAACAAGTACAACCTGCAGAACGTCTTCGCTGTCACCCTGCGTGACACTGGCAAGGTGGCGCTGATCGACGGCGACACGAAGAAGATCATCACGACGATCAAGACCGGCTACGCGGTGCACATCTCGCGCCTGTCGAGTTCCGGCCGCTACGTGTACACGATCGGCCGCGATGCCAAGATCGACCTGATCGACCTCTACATGCCGACACCCGCCGTGGTCGCCGAGATCAAGGTCGGCCTCGAGGCGCGCTCGGTCGAGACCTCGAAGTACAAGGGCTACGAGGACAAGTACGCGATCGCC
>JBBIVG010000379.1:0-2807 GCA_037439865.1 Nevskiaceae bacterium | reverse complement strand
TCGGCACGGCCGGGCTGCCGCACATCCTGATGCGGTTCTTCACGGTGCCGACCGCGCAGCAGGCGCGCAAGTCGGTCGTGTGGGCAATGGCGATCATCGGCGGCTTCTACGTGCTGACGCTGTTCCTCGGTTTCGGTGCGGCGAAGAACGTCGGCCCGGGAGCGATCGCGGCCATCGACGCCGGCGGCAACATGGCGGGCCCGCTGCTCGCCCAGTACCTCGGCGGCGGAGCGGACTCGTTCCTCGGCAATTTCATGCTGGCGTTCGTGTCGGCCGTGGCCTTCGCGACGATCGTGGCGGTGGTCGCGGGCCTCGTGCTCGCATCGGCCTCCGCGATCGCTCACGACCTCTACGTCGGCGTGTACCACGGCGGGGACATCGTGCCTCCGCAGCAGCAGGTGCGGGCTGCACGCATCGCGACGGTGGTCGTCGGTGCAGTCGCCATCACGATCGGCATCGCGGCGAAGGGCCAGAACGTGGCGCACCTCGTGGCGCTGGCGTTCGCGGTCGCGGCGTCGGCGAACTTCCCGTGCGTCCTGCTCACGATGTACTGGAGGCGCTGCAACACCGGCGGCATCGTGCTCGGCATGGTCGTCGGCACGGTGGCGGCGGTCGGCCTGACGCTGGTGTCGCCGAACCTGACCTACCCGAAGGCGGTCCGCGCCGCTGCGCAGAAGGTGCTCGACGGCGAGCCGGCAAAGCGCAGCGCGATCGAGGCGGCCCTCGCGTCGGGCGATGCGGCGGCGGTCGAAAAGGCCAACACCGACCTCAAGGCGCTCGACAAGGCCGTCGGCAAGGCCAAGGACGACATGAAGAAGGTCGAGGGCAAGGAAGTCTCGATCATGGGTCTCGAGGAGCCGCTGTTCAAGCTCAAGAACCCCGGCATCATCTCGATCCCGCTCGGGTTCCTGGCGGTGCTGCTCGGTTCGCTGCTCTTCCGCGACAGGCGCTCGGAGGAGTTGTGGCCGGAGGTCTATGCGCGCCAGAACACCGGCATCCTGGCCTCCAGGGCGACGAGCCACTGAGGCCCGCGGCCAGCCGGACCCTCGCTCGATCCCGGTCGATCCTCCCCCACGCGAGCGTGGGGGAGGGCGAACCGGGGGCGGGTGAGGGTCGGGGAGGGAGCCCCGGCTAGAATTGCGCGATGGCGACTCCCGTGCTCATCGCCGAGTCCACGATCCGCTTCCTGCGTTCGCACATGCCGTTCTCGCGCATGGCCCGCAAGGACCTCGAGTTCATCGCGGAGCGGGTCAAGCTCGCCTACTTCCCGGTCGGCGCCACGATCGTCGATCCGGCCCACGGGGTCGCCGAGCACCTGCACGTCATCCAGCGCGGCCATGTCCGCGTTCACAACACGACGACGGCGTCCGACGACGAGGTGCGCGGCCCGGGCGAGTGCTTCCCGGTCGCGGCGCTCGCGGCCGGCACCGCGGGTGCCCGGCGCTTCGAGGCCACCGAGGACGTGTTCTGCTACCAGCTGACGCGCGACGACTTCGAGTCTCTGCGCCTGCGTTCGGTGCCGTTCGCGGAGTACTGCACGGCGGTGCTCGAGAGCATCGTGCAGCAGTCGCTCGGGCAGCTGCGCCAGAACTTCAGTCATCGCGCGGTCGAGCAGCGGACCCTGCTCGAGCCGCTCAAGGTCCTCGTCCGCCGCGATCCCGTTTTCTGCGAGACGACCACCACGGTTCGCGAGGCGCTCGAGGCGATGCGCCAGGAACGCATCGGCACGATCGCCATCGTCGACGAGCAGCGTCGCCCGGTCGGCATCTTCACGCTGGCGGACCTCATGGATCGCGTCGTGCTGCGGGGCGTGGACCTCGCGACGGCGGTGGCCGACGTGATGACGCCCGCGCCCGGCACGCTCGACGAGCTCGCGACCGCGCAGGAGGCGCTGTCCCTCATGGCGCAGCTCGGCTACCACCAGCTCATGGTGACGCGCGAGAACAGGCTCGTGGGCGTGGTCTCCGAGCGCGACCTGTTCGCGCTGCAGCGAGTGACGATGCGCAACATCATGCAGTCGATCCGGCTGTCCCGCGACCTGACGGGCCTGCAGCGCGCACGACGCGACATCGACGCCCTCACCGACAACCTCATCGCGCAGGGAGCGGCGGCCGAGCCCCTCACGCACACCATCACCGCGCTCAACGACGCGCTGACGGACCGGCTGTTCGGGCTGCTGGCACCCCGCTTCGAGCTCGATGGCATCGACTGGTGCTGGCTGTCCGTCGGCAGCGAAGGACGCCGCGAGCAGACCGTCGCGACCGACCAGGACAATGCGATCCTGTTCGACTGCGAGGCCGCGGACCGGGACGCGGTGCGGCAGCGCCTGCTGCTCTATGCACGGGCTGCGAACGACGCGCTCGCGGAGCTCGGCGTCCCGTTGTGTACGGGCGAAATCATGGCGCGCAACCCGGACTATTGCCTGGCGGCCGAGGAATGGCGGGCCCGTTTCGCGGTGTGGATCCGCGAGCCGACACCCGAGGCGCTGCTGCAGGCGAACATCTTCTTCGACTTCCGCGCGCTGTTCGGCAACGTTGCGCTCGGCGAAGGCCTCCGCAGCTGGCTGACGGGAGTGACGCCGGAGAACCGGCTCTTCCAGCGCCTGCTCGTCGCGAACGCGCTGCAGGCCGAGCCGCCGCTCGGCATGATCCGCAGCTTCAGGACGGACGACGGCGAGCACGCGGGCACGATCGACCTCAAGACCCACGGCACGCGCATTTTCGTGGACGCCGCGCGCGCGTTCGCGCTCGCTCTCGGCATCGCGGACACCAATACCGCGCAGCGCCTCCGTCTCGCGGGACGGCGGC
>JBBIVG010000378.1:2602-2809 GCA_037439865.1 Nevskiaceae bacterium | reverse complement strand
ACCCGTGTTCGAACACTAACTAGGAGAAGGAAATGAGCAAGCTGCTTTCGCTGATCGTCGCCGCGGTCTTCGCGGTCGCGGTGCGGCTGCCGCCTTACGTCGTATTGTTTTCGTTGTCGCCGTCGCATCGGTCGCGATCGGTGGGTTCGGTCAGGAGACGGGGTAACGGGGCGTCGCGCCGCATGGACGCGGCGCGCGAGCCCCCAT
>JBBIVG010000378.1:0-2584 GCA_037439865.1 Nevskiaceae bacterium | reverse complement strand
CGGCGTCCCCGTTGCCCCGTCTCCTGATCGAGCCCTATCTCGATCGCGACCCGAAGTGCGCCGGGTCAGCGTCCCTTGAACTCGGACTTGCGCCGCTGCACGAACGAGTTCATCGCCTCGGCGAGATCCTCCGAATGCAGGAACGCCGCATTCCACAACGCGACGTAGTCGAGCTCGGCGCCGACCTCGCGCCGCCGCGCATGACTCAGCACCTGCTTCGAGCCCTGCACAGCGAGCGGCGAGTTCGCGGCGATTTCCTGGGCGATCTCCTGCGCGCGGCCGTGCAGCGCCGTCGCATCCGGCAGCACCTCGTTCAGGAGCCCGATCGCGAGCGCGCGTGCGGCGTCGATGTCGCGGCCGGTGAAGACGAGCTCGCGCGCCGGACCGTCGCCGATGACGCGCGGCAGCCGCTGCAGCGTGCCCACGTCGGCGACCATCGCGATTCGTGTCTCGCGCACCGAGAACTTCGCGTCAGCGGATGCGATCCGGATGTCGCAGGCCGTGATCAGGTCCATGCCTGCTCCGATGCAGGCGCCGTGGACGGCTGCGATCACGGGCTTGTCGGTGTTTGCGAAGCTGCTGCAGGTGTCCTGGTAGCGACGGATGTCGTCGAGCAGCGCGAGGCGCTTGCCCACCACGGATTCGCCCTTGCCGGACAGCGAGCCGCCGGTCGCCATGGACGGGGCGTGATCGATCAGGTCGATGCCCGCGCAGAAGGCCTTGCCGCGGCCGGCCAGCACGATGACGCGGACCTCGGGATCGGCGTCCAGCTCGGCGACGGCAGCCGGGATGGAACTCCACAATGCCCGGTGCAGCGCGTTCAGTTTCTCCGGGCGGTCCAGCCAGAGGGTGGCCACCGCGCCGGCGCGTTCGATCGTCAGGTTCTCGAAAGTCATCACGATCCTCGTTGCTTCGTCATTTTGTCGAGCGCCGCAGTCCGCCGGCCCGTTTCGCCGCGTCGGTCGCCCAGCGCAGCAGCGTATCGGTCGTGCCCGGCGCGAACGCCGCCAGCTTCTCGAGCAGCGCCGTTCCGGGCGGCACCGCGACCTCCGCGAGGCGGAACCGGATCGCCAGGAAGATGGACCAGACGACCCAGGACGGCGGAATGTTGAGTTGCTGCGGCCAGACGTCGTCCATGCCGGGGTTCTGCGCGGCCGTGGACGCCATCGGCGTGTCCACGACGCCCGGCAGGATCAGCGAAACGTGGATCCGTTCCCCGACCAGTTCCGTACGCAGCGCCTCGGTGAGTCCGATCAGGGCGAACTTCGTCGCGCTATAGCCCCCGAGCGGGCTGAAGCCGCGCCGGCCCGCGAGCGACGCCACGTTCACGACGTGCCCGTGGCCCTGCTTGCGCATGACCTTGACTGCCTGCTGCATGACGTGCAGCGCGCCGAACAGGTTCACGTCGAGCATCGCCTGCAGCTCGGAACTCGGCATGTCCACGACCTTCGACGGCAGCAGGATGCCGGCGTTGTTGATCACGATGTCCACGGAGCCGAACTGCTTCATGGCCTTGCGGAAACAAGCCGCGACTTCGGTCGACTTCGTCACGTCGGTCGGCGCAACCAGTACTTTCACGCCGAGCTTGCGGGCACGCGCGGCCACGTCCGCCAGCGCCTTCTGACGCCGGGCGACGAGCACGAGATTGGAACCCGCTTCCGCGAACGCGAGCGCAGCCTCGCGCCCGATGCCACTCGACGCGCCGGTGACGAGCACCGTTCGGTCGCGAAACGACAGCCTGGGTCGATCCATGATGCAAGACCTCCCGTGGTCAGGCGGCCGCTTTACGCGATACGCCGGATTGCAGTGACACGAGCAGTTCTTTCTGTCGGGCGCGCACCTTGGCGAGATGTTCCGCCCGGACGTGCCCGAAGCCGCGGATGTACTCGGGCAGGCACAGGAGTTCGACGGCGACGACGTGATTGTCGACGTTCAATTGCCCGAGCAGTCCGTCCACCGTCGCTTCGTATTCGGCGATCAGCTCCCGATCGAGCCTGCGCTCGGCGGTGTGCCCGAATACGTCGAGTGCGCTGCCGCGCAGCCCCTTGAGGCGCGCAAGCACGCGGAAAGCGCTCATCATCCAGGGACCGTACTCGCGCTTGCTGACCCGACCGGTGTGCGGGTCGGGGCGCGTGAGCAGTGGCGGCGCCAGGTGGAAGCGCAGCGAATAGTCGCCCTCGAACGTCGCCTCGATCTTCTTCAGGAACCCGCCGTTCGAATAGAGTCGGGCGACCTCGTACTCGTCCTTGTAGGCGAGGAGCTTGAAGTAATAGCGTGCGGCGGCCTCGGCCAGACCCGTGAGTCCGCGGGAGCGCTCGCGCTCGGCGTCACGAACCTTGTGCACCAGGGTTCGATAGCGCTCTGCGTAGGCGGCATCCTGGTAGGCGGTCAGGTAGGTCATCCGGCGCTCGACCAGTGCATCGAGCGTCTGCGCGGGCTCGATGCTCCGCACGGGCTGCGTCGCCGCCAGCTCGCGCTGGACCGCCGCCGCGTCGTGCGCGGCCAGCCGGCCGAGCGCCAGCGCGCGCTTGTTGAATTCGACGGCCTGCCCGTTCAGCTCGATCGCGCGCTCGACGGCTGCGAG
>JBBIVG010000377.1:0-2809 GCA_037439865.1 Nevskiaceae bacterium | reverse complement strand
CCACGGGATTGCGGACGATTCTCCGCAGCCGCTGGTAACTCACGTCGTCCGTGCACATCATGTCGCCGTGCATCAGCAGCGTGCGCTCGCCGTACACATCGACGACCGTGCCGTCGGCCAGCAGCCGGGCCCCCGTCTCGCGGCAGAATCGGTCACCGATGAGGAAATCGCGGTTGCCGTGCATCACGAAGCACGGGACGCCCGCATCGGTGAGTCCACGCAACGACCGGACGATTTCGCGACTCGCCGGCGCGGGGTCGTCGTCGCCGACCCAGACCTCGAACAGGTCGCCGAGGATGTACAGCGCCTCTGCGCCGCGCGCTTCGCCGTCCAGGAACGCCATGAACTGGCGCGCGATCGCGGGCGAGGCGGGGTCGAGGTGGAGGTCCGAGATGAAAAGCGTCTTCAAGCGTCCGGCATCCGTTGCAACACCGTGATGTTACGGCGGCGGGACGCGTGCCGGCCAGCGGCGCGAGGCCGTGCGCGCACGATCCGGTAAGATGCGCGTTCATGTCTCACGAGGCCCACATCACGCGGTTTGCGCCCAGTCCGACGGGATATCTCCACCTCGGCAACGCGCGCACGGCGTTCTTCAATTTCCTCGCGGCGCGAGCCGGAGGAGGCCGCCTCGTGCTCCGGATCGAGGATACCGACGCCGGCCGGAGCGAGGAGCACCTGCTCGCGCAGCTGATCGAGGACCTGCGCTGGCTGGGGCTCGAATGGGACGAGGGCCCGGACGTCGGTGGCCCGCATGCACCGTACCGGCAGAGCGAGCGCGGCGAGCATTATTCGGCCGCCATCGCCGCGCTGGAGCAGAAAGGTCTCGTCTATCCTTGCTTCTGCACGCCCGAGGAGCTGCAGCTCTCGCGCCGTGCGCAGCTGGCGGCGGGTCGGCCGCCGCGCTACGCGGGGACCTGCACGAGACTGCCGGCCGAAGAAGTTTCCGCCCGTGTCGCTGCGGGCCAGTCGCCGGCCATGAGGTTTCGCGTGCCGCCGGGACGGGTCGTCGAGTTCGATGACCGGATCCACGGCCCGCAGCGCTTCGCGACCGACGACATCGGTGATTTCGTCGTGACGCGCGCCGACGGCTCGGCCGCATTCTTCCTGGGCAACGCGGTCGACGACGCGGCCATGGGCGTCACGCTCGTGCTGCGCGGCGACGACCACCTGGCGAACACGCCACGCCAGATCCTGCTGCTCGAGGCGCTGGGGCTGCCGATTCCCCGCTACGGGCACCTGCCACTGTTGCTCGGGCCTTCCGGATCGCCGCTCTCGAAACGCGAGGGCGCGGCCGGCCTGCACGAACTGCGCGAGCAGGGCTACCTGCCGGGCGCGCTCTGCAATTACCTGGTCCGGCTCGGGCATGCCTGCGGGACCGACGACTGGCTCGAGGCGGGCGAAATGCCGGCGCATTTCCACCTCGAGCGCACGAGCCGGTCGGCCGCGCGGTTCGACGAGGCCCAGCTGCGCCACTGGCAGCGCGAGGCCGTGGGCCACTCGAGCGCCGGCGAACTGGTCGCGTGGCTGGGCTCGCGGCTCGAAAAGCTGGGTTCCGCGGCGCGCATCGAAGCGTTCGTCGCGGCCGTGCGTGGCAACCTGCTGTTCCCCGATGACGTCTTGCCGCTGGTCGCGATGGTCTGCGACGACGGCGTTCGTCCGGATGCCGAGGCCGCCGTCGCTATCGAGAACGCGGGCGCGGAATTCTTCCGGACGGCGGCGCGTGAATGGTCGTCGAGCGGCGGCGATCTCAAGGCGTGGACCCGGGCCGTGGCGACCGCGACGGGGCAGAAAGGAGCGGCACTCTTCAGGCCATTGCGGGCGGCACTGACGGGTCTCACGCACGGACCGGAATTGGCGCCGCTCGTTGCGCTGATGGGTGCGGCGCAGGTCGAAGTGCGCCTGGCTGCGGCCGCCGACCGGGCGGGCCGGAAGAATTGAGTGTGACCGAATCGAGTCGAGAGCCAAGATGCTGCAGATCCACAATTCGCTGACCGGCCGCAAGGAAGAGTTCCGCCCGATCGTCCCGGGCGAGGTGCGGATGTACGTCTGCGGCATGACCGTCTACGACTACTGCCACCTCGGCCACGCCCGCATGCTGATTGCGTTCGACGTCGTCCGTCGCCACCTCGAGGCGTCGGGATACCGCGTGACGTTCGTGCGCAACATCACCGACATCGACGACAAGATCATCAAGCGCGCGGCGGAGAACAAGGAATCCATCCACGCGCTGACGCAGCGTTTCATCGACGCCATGCACGAGGATGCCGATGCGCTCGGTGTGCAACGCCCCGATCATGAGCCGCGCGCGACCCAATACGTGCCGCAGATGCTGGAGATGATCGAGCAGCTGGAGCAAAACGGCCTGGCCTACCAGGCGGCGGACGGCGATGTGAACTACGCCGTGCGCAAGTTCGACGGCTACGGCAAGCTCTCCGGCAAATCGCTGGAAGACCTGCGCGCCGGCGAGCGCGTGGAAGTGGCGAGTGACAAGCATGACCCGCTCGACTTCGTGCTGTGGAAGCACGCCAAGGACAGCGAAGCCGACGAAGTGAAGTGGGATTCCAAGTGGGGCAAGGGCCGTCCCGGCTGGCATATCGAATGCTCGGCGATGGGTTCCAAGTTGTTGGGCAAGCATTTCGACATTCACGGCGGCGGCGCGGACTTGCAGTTCCCCCACCACGAAAACGAGATCGCGCAAAGCGAAGGCGCGCACCAGTGTCAGTACGTGAATTACTGGATGCACAACGGTTTCATTCGCGTGGATAACGAGAAGATGTCCAAGAGCCTGGGCAACTTTTTCACGATTCGC
>JBBIVG010000376.1:0-2829 GCA_037439865.1 Nevskiaceae bacterium | reverse complement strand
ATGACGGACCTGCTCCTGCTGGCGCTCGGCGCGAGTCTCGTCAACAACTTCGTTCTCACGAATTTCCTCGGCCTGTGTCCGTTCGTCGGCGTGAGCCGCCGTTTCGAGGCCGCCGCCGGCATGGCGCTCGCGACGCTCTTCGTACTCACCCTCGCGTCGGGCCTGAGCTATTGCGCGTACCACTGGCTCCTCGAGCCGCTCGGGCTCGGGTACCTGCGCACGCTCGTTTTCATCCTGCTCATCGCCGCCGTCGTGCAGCTGACCGAACTCGTGGTGCGGGCCACGAGCCCGCTGTTGCACGAACTGCTCGGGGTGTTCCTGCCGCTCATCACGACGAACTGCGCCGTGCTCGGCGTCGCGCTGCTGAACCTCGATCGCCGCCACGGGTTCGTGGAGTCGCTGGTGTTTGGCGCCGCGGCTGCAGCCGGCTTCGGGCTGGCGCTCATGCTGTTCGCGGCCCTGCGCGAGCGCCTGGACACCGGGGACGTCCCCGCCGCGTTTCGTGGTGCGCCAATCGCGCTCGTCACGGCGGGACTGATGGCGCTGGCATTCATGGGATTCAGTGGTCTCGGCGCGCGATGAGCGGCGCGAGCGTCCTCCCGGCGATCCTCGTGGCGGCTGTCCTGGCAGTGACGGTCGGCGCAGCCCTGGGCTGGGCCGCGATGCGCTTGCGCCCGAACGCGGATCCGCTGGTCGAACGCATCGATGCGCTGCTGCCGCAGACCCAGTGCGGCCAGTGCCGCTATCCGGGTTGCCGCCCGTACGCCGAGGCCGTCGCGCGCGGGGAAGCTGAGATCGACCAGTGTCCTCCCGGGGGCGCCGCCACCGTCCGCGCCCTTGCGGAACTGCTCGGCCGCGAACCCCGCTCGCTCAATCCCGCATTCGGCGTCGCGCCGCCGCGGCAGGTCGCCGTGATCGACGAGGAGCGCTGCATCGGCTGCGCGCTCTGCCTCCCCGCCTGCCCGGTGGATGCGATCGTCGGCGCGCCCCGATTCGTCCACACCGTCGTCGAGCAACAGTGCACGGGCTGCGCGCTGTGCCTGCCGCCCTGCCCCGTCGACTGCATCGAACTCCGCGCACCGCGAGCCGCCGAGCCACTCGGAGGCCGTCGCGCGGCTTAGGCGCAGCCCATGTTCGAACGCCAGACGTTCCCGGCAGGACTGCAGTTGGCGCCGCACAAGGCGGCTGCCCTCGAGCGCCCGATACTCGAGGCCCCGGCGCCGACGGTCGCGACCGTAGCGCTGGAGCAGGGGAACGGGCGGGAGGCGCGACCCACGGTGTCTGCAGGCGACCGCGTAAGCGTCGGCACGCTGATCGGTCGTGCGACGGACAATCGGGCCGTCGCGGTGCACGCGCCGGTCGCGGGCATCGTGCGCGCGATCGAGGTCCGCGAGACGGCGAGTCGCAGCGGGCAGGGCCTGTGCGTCGTCATCGACAACGACGGCTCGGACCAGAACGTGCACGACCTCGGAATGATTGAGTGGCAATCGCTCTCGCCCGAGACGCTCGTGGATCGAATCCGGGCGGCGGGCATCGCCGGGCTCGGAGGCGCCGCGTTCCCGACCGGCGCCAAGCTCGCGGCCGCGTCCAGGCGGCCGGCGACTCAACTGGTGCTGAACGGCGCCGAGTGCGAACCGTGGATCTGCTGCGACGACGCGCTCATGCGCGAGCGGGCCGCGGACGTCGTGCTCGGCGGCCAGGTGATGCTGCGCGCGAGCGGCGCGACGCGGTGCACGATCGCAATCGAGGACGACAAGCCCGAGGCGATCGCCGCACTCGAGTCCGCGCTCGCTGCCGCCGCGGACCCGCGCCTCGAGTTGAGCTTGCTGCGCGCGATCTACCCGGCCGGAGCGGAGCGCCAGCTGCTCGCCGTCGTCACCGGCATGGAGATTCCGCACGACGCCTATCCGACCGATGTCGGCTTGCTCTGCCAGAACGTCGGTACCGCGGCCGCGGTCGCGAGCCTGGTACGCACCGGCATGCCGGCGACGCGTCGCGTAGTCACCGTGACGGGAAGCGGCGTCGGGCGACCCGCGAACGTCGAAGCACGTTACGGCACGCCCATCGCCGACGTCGTCGCGGCCTGCGGCGGCTATCACTCTGACCCATGGCGGCTGATTGCGGGAGGCAGCATGACGGGACGCGCCCTGCCCTCCGACGCGGTGCCGGTGACCCATGCGGTCAACTGCATACTCGCCGCAACGGCCGAGGATCTGTCCCCACCACGACGCGAGATGCCCTGCATCCGCTGCGGCGACTGCGCGCGAGTCTGCCCCGCGGGTCTCCTGCCCCAGTCATTGCTGCGCGCGGCCGTAGCCGATGATGCCGGACTGCTCGAGACCTTCGGGCTCGCGGACTGCATCGAGTGCGGCTGCTGCGACTACGTTTGCCCGAGCCAGATTCCGCTCACGGCGCGCTTCCAGTCCGCGCGCGCGGCACGCGCCCTCAGGCTGGACGAGCAGCGGCGCGCGGCCGAGGCCCGCGAGCGCTACGCGCGCCACGAGCGTCGGCTCGCCGAGGCGGCGGCGGCCGAACGCGAAGCCTTCGAGGCCGCGCGTCGTCGGGCCCGCGGCGGGCCGGAGTGAGCGCCGTGCGCTTCGAGACCGCTGCCGCGCCGCACGTCATCGCCGGGTTCACGGTGCCGGGCGTGATGTACCAGGTGCTGCTGGCCTTGTTGCCGGTCACCCTGGCGCAGGTCTTCGTCTACGGCCCCGGAGCACTGCTGCAGCTCGCGGTCGGCCCTGGCGGAGCGTTTCCTCACGACCAAGCAGGAGCTCTGGGGGATGGGATATCACTATTCGCTTCCCCTCACCGCGGTGGCGGCGCTCG
>JBBIVG010000375.1:0-2835 GCA_037439865.1 Nevskiaceae bacterium | reverse complement strand
ACCTGCCGAAAAAACCGACGGCCATGCAATTGGCGCTGGCGCGCGGATATCGCTGGCTGGCCATGCTGGAATCGGGAGAGATGAAAACCATGCGCGAACTGGCAGCCCGCGAGGGCGTGGACAGCAGCTACGTCAGCCGGATGATCAACCTGACGCTGCTGCCGCCGTGGACTATCGCGTCGATTCTGGACGACACGCTGCCGGATGACGCGATCCTGTTCGATCATCGAGCGCTCCCCGTCAGCCGGCCGCCGCGCGCAGCGCGTGGCGGATCATCTCTTCGGTGGAAGTCGCCGACGGATCGACCTTCTGCAGCAACCGCGTGACTTCCGCCGGCTTGTAGCCGAGCGCGACCAGCGCGCTGAAGGCTTCCGCCTGCGGGCTCGCCTGTGCGCCCGCCGCACTTCCGGGAAGGCCGCCCGTGACCGGGGCCGCGAGGCCCTTCAGGCGGTCGCGCATCTCGATCACGAGTCGCTCTGCGGTCTTGCGGCCGATGCCCGGCACGCGCACGAGGGAGGCCACGTCCTCCGCCTCGACGCACCGGTGGAACTCGTCCACGCTGACACCCGAGAGGATCGCGAGCGCGATGCGTGGCCCGACGCCCGAAACCTTGATCAATTCGCGGAACAGGCTGCGCTCCCGCTCGGTGCCGAAGCCGAACAGTACGTGCGCGTCCTCGCGCACGACGAGATGGGTGTGCAGGCTCACCTCGGCGCCGACCGCCGGCAGACCGTAGAACGTGGACATCGGCGCCTCGACTTCGTAGCCCACCCCACCGACGTCCAAAAGCAACACGGGTGGATGCTTCGCGGCGAGGCGGCCGCGCAGGAAGCCGATCACGAGGACGCTCCGCAGGCGATCGCGAGCCGGGCCTGCCGCGAATACGCATGGCAGAGCGCGATCCCGACCGCGTCCGCCGCGTCGGGCCCGAGTTCGCCCTGCAGCTTGAGCAACGTCTTCACCATCAATTGCACTTGTTCCTTCTGGGCCCCGCCCTGCCCGACGACGGCGAGCTTCACCTCGCGCGGCGCATACTCGAACACCGCCGGGTCCGTCGAAAAGGCGGCGCAGAGCGCCGCGCCCCGCGCCTGGCCGAGCTTCAATGCGCTGTCCGCGTTGCGATGCATGAACACCCGCTCGATCGCGACCTCGGCGGGCCGGTACTCGCGCATGAGCTCGAGGACGCCTTCGAAAATCTGGCGCAGCCGCGGCGGGAAATCCGCGCCGCTCGTGCGGATCGCGCCGCTCACGACGTAGCGCGCGTCGCCGTCCACCCAGTCGATCACGCCGAAACCGGTCGCCTGCGAGCCCGGGTCCAGGCCCAGGATGCGCACAGATTCGCCGCGCGGGGCGACGATCCGCGACGGAAGCGCCCAGCGCCGGCCACCACGATTCAGCCTGGGCAAATCCTCACCCCGCGGGAGTCCTGACGACGGCGGCGTATGATAACCCACGCAGTGAAACCCGCCGAGTTCGACCTCCAGTCCCAGTCTCCACGAGTCCGTGCCGCGCTGGAGCACGTGCAGACGCTCGAGCCGGCCCGCGCGGCTGAGCAAAGCGCCGAGCTCGCCTCGGTGGTCGCGCAGCTGCGGGCGGACGAGGACGTCCTGCTCGCCGCCCTGCTCATTCCCTGGCTCGAGGCCGGCGCGCTCGATGACGCGCGCGCCCAGGACTACTTCGGCGAGGCGGCCGTCCGGCTCGCTCGCGAGGTCGAGCGCGTCGGCGGCATCGGCATCCCGGCCGACTGGAACCCCGGCCAGCCGATGAAGCCCGAGCAGGCCGAAGGGCTGCGCAAGCTCCTGCTGTCGCTCGCCTCCGACGTGCGACTCGTGCTGCTCCGGCTCGCCATCCAGCTCGTGCGCATGCGCAACCTGAAGGCCGCCACCGAGAAGGAGCAGCGCTGGGCCGCGCTCGAGACGCGCGAAATCTACGCGCCGCTCGCCAATCGCCTCGGGATCTGGCAGCTCAAGTGGGAACTCGAGGACCTCGCGTTCCGCTACAGCGAGCCGGTGGAGTACAAGCGGATCGCCGGCTGGTTGAAGGTCAAGCGGACCGAGCGCGAGCGCTACATCGAGGACGTCAAGCGCCTGCTCGAACGCGAGCTCGGCAAAGCCGGTATCTCCGGCGACGTCTCCGGCCGTCCGAAACACATCTACAGCATCTGGCGCAAGATGCAGCGCAAGCGCCTCGCCTTCGAGCAGGTGATGGACGTGCTCGCGGTGCGCATCCAGGTCGAGACGGTGGCAGAGTGCTATGCGGCGCTCGGCATCGTCCACGGCCTCTGGACGTACATCCCGGGCGAGTTCGACGACTACATCGCCACGCCGAAGGAGAACAACTACCGCTCGCTGCACACGGCGGTCATCGGGCCGGGCCGCCTGCCACTCGAGGTGCAGATCCGCACCCGCGAGATGCACGACCACGCGGAACTCGGGGTCGCGGCCCACTGGCAGTACAAGGAGGGCCGCAAGGCGGAGTCGAGCTTCCAGCAGAAGATCAACTGGCTCAGGCAGCTGCTCGAGCCCTCGACCCGCGCCGGCATGGAGCCCGACCTGCTCGACGGCCTGCAGGCCGAGATCATCGAGGACCGCGTCTACGCGCTGAGCCCGAAGGGCGAGGTGGTGGACCTGCCGCGCGGTGCGACGCCGCTCGATTTCGCCTACCACGTGCACACGAGCCTCGGCCACCGCTGCCGCGGCGCGCGCGTCGACGGCCAGCTGGTGGCGCTCAACACGCCGCTGGCCAATGGTCAGCGCGTCGAGATCGTCTCGGCCAAGCAGGGCGGCCCGTCGCGCGACTGGCTGAATCCGTCGCAGGGCTACCTGGCGACGCACC
>JBBIVG010000374.1:0-2842 GCA_037439865.1 Nevskiaceae bacterium | reverse complement strand
ATTCTCTTCGCGGGCACGGGTCTCGCGGCTGCCCAGGCCGGTGTGCCCGAGGCTGTCTCACTGGTCGTGCTCGCGGTCGTCGGCGTGGGCACCGTCTACCTGATCCAGCACGCCGGGAGCTTCCTGCGCTACCTGCCGCCGGCCTATCGTCGCAAGATCCCGCCGCTCGAGGCCGGGAGCGGAGTCGGCGAGTCCGGGACCCCCTAGCCAGCCGGGTCCCGCGGTATTCGCCGGGGATCCTCAGTCGTTCTTCGACCTGCGTCACGACCCGGACGCTGCGGCGTCATACACTGACGGGTCATGAAGACCGTTTCCGTCCACCTGGTCGCCGCCGCGCGGCCGAACTTCATGAAGATCGCGCCGCTGTACCACGCGCTCGCCCGCGAGTCGTGGTGCCGGCCGCAGATCGTGCACACCGGCCAGCATTACGACGCGAACATGTCGGACGCGTTCTTCCGCGACCTGCGGCTGCCGACGCCGCACTTCCACCTCGAGGTCGGCAGCGGCACGCATGCTGAGCAGACGGGCGGCGTGATGATCGCCTACGAAAAGGTGGCGATGCGCGAGAAGCCCGACTGGATCGTGGTCGTGGGCGACGTGAATTCCACGGCGGCCTGCGCGATGGTCGGCACCAAGCTCTGGATCCCGGTGATCCACCTCGAGGCGGGACTGCGCAGCGGCGACCGTCGCATGCCCGAGGAGATCAACCGACTCGTGACCGACGCGATCTGCGACGTGCTCTGGACGCCATCGCCGGACGCGGACGAGCACCTCGCGCGCGAGGGCGTGCCGGCGTCGAAGATCGACCGCGTCGGCAACATCATGATCGACTCGTTCGAGATGATGCGCTCGGCCATCGAGGCCGACGGCACGCGCGCTTCGATGGGGCTCGCGCCGGACAACTATGCCGTCGTCACGCTCCATCGACCGTCGAACGTCGACCGTCGCGAGAATCTCGAGCCGTTGGTGCAGCAGCTCGTCGCGGTCTCGCGCGACCTGCCGCTGGTCTTTGCAGTGCACCCGCGGACGAGGAAGAAGCTCGAGGAGTTCGGGCTGCTCGAAGCGTTGATGGGCCGCGCGGCTGGATCGGCGTTCGCCGCCGCCCCGCGCATCACGCTCACCGAGCCCCTGGGCTACATCCAGTTCATGAATCTCGTCCGCACCGCACGGGCTGTCATCACCGACTCCGGCGGCGTGCAGGAGGAGAGCACCTATCTCGGCATCCCGTGCCTGACGCTGCGCGAGAACACCGAGCGGCCGATCACCGTGAGCGAAGGGTCCAACCGACTGGTGAAGCCCGAGGCGCTCTACGCGCAGGTCGGGGAAGTGCTCGGCGGGCGCTGGCCGACCGGGCGGCGACCTGCACTTTGGGATGGGAAGACTGCCGATCGCTGCGTGGCGGCGTTGAGGAAGCGGGCCGGGGTCTGAGGTCTCGCGCGACGCCAGTATGTTCGTCCGGTTGTGATCGCACATATACGGCCGGATCGTCGCAAGGCCTTCCCCAGTAACGGCCGCCATGACGTCCCGCCGAGCGCGAATCGGCGAGCGTGAATCTGCACGTTTCCGGCACGTTTTTTCGGTCGAAGGCGACTCTTAACCGATTGCTTTTTATGCGTTTTCCGGTAGAGTACTGTATATAACAACAGCTTCCCGGAGAACGTCATGGACGGCGTGGAAATGGGCATATGCGGCGGCGGCGGCATCGGCAACCGGGACTCGGCCGCGGCCGCGGCCAGCGCACCGGCCGCGCCGGACCTCACGGCCCGCGACCTCACCACCTGCGACCTCGAGGCGCAAATCACCGAGCTCGCCGGTCACCTGAACGCGGCGAATCGCCGCTGGCTGGCGCTGATTGCCGAGTTCGATCGCCGCCAGGGCTGGCACGACGGAATGACCCTGTCCTGCGCGCACTGGCTCAACTGGAAGTGCGGCCTCGACCTGGGCGCGGCCCGCGAGAAGGTGCGGGTGGCCCATGCGCTCGAGCGCTTGCCGGTCATCGGTGCGGCGATGGGACGAGGGGAGCTGAGCTACTCGAAGGTGCGCGCCCTCACCCGGGTGGCCTGTCCCGCGACCGAGCAACTGCTGCTGACGATCGCGCTGCACGGCACGGCTTATCACGTCGAGACCGTGGTCCGTCAGTTTCGACGGGTGCAGGAGGCGGCCGAGCTGTCGCGGGAGCAGCGCCAGCATTCGAATCGGCGGCTCACGTACTCGTACGAAGACGATGGCTCGCTCGTGATCAAGGCGCGGTTGCCCGCGGAGACGGGCGCGCTTGTGCTGGGTGCGCTTGAAGCCGCGATGAAAGACCTGCCGTTGCTGGAGGAGCCCAACGACGTCGACCGCGGCTGCGTTACTGACGTTTCCGCTGAAACGCCAAGCTCTCAGCGATCCTGTGACGTTTCCGCGGAAACGTCCCCTCAGGTCAAGTGCTCCTTTGCCGCCCGCCGTGCCGACGCGCTCGGTCTCCTGGCTGAGAGCTTCCTCAAACACGGCGCCGAGGCGCTGAACGGCGGGGAGCGCAACCACATCGTGGTCCACGTCGATGCCGACTCCCTCCAGTCCCGTGAGCCGGGTCGCTGCGAGCTCGGGGAGGGCCCCGCAATCCCCATCGAGACGGCCCGGCGGCTCTGCTGTGATGCCAGCGTCGTGAAGATCGTCGAGAACGAGCGCGGCGAACCGCTCGACGTCGGTCGCAAGACCCGAACCATTCCGCCGGCGCTGCGCCGGGCGCTCAAGTCACGCGACCAGGGCTGCGTCTTCCCCGGTTGTACCCACAAGCGTTACGTCGACGGCCACCACATCCACCACTGGGCCGAGGGCGGGGAGACGAAGCTCTCGAACC